>JANPIJ010000370.1:0-7819 GCA_031424955.1 Ferruginibacter sp.
CAAAATATTTAAGAAGAAAATGACCATTGGTGAGTATGGATTTATGTCGCTATGCACAGACACTGAAGGGAACATGTTTGGATTACATTCAATGAATTAGCAGCCAAGTTGAAAAAGAAAAAATTAAAACAATCGCTGACCGAAGTGAAGAATATATTTCAGCATCTGTCGTTGACCCATTCGGTAACATCTTGAATGCAAAATCCACATTATCTTGAAATTTTATCATCATTCAAAAAATGAAAACTGTATCGCAGAAAATGGGAATTAAAGAAAACAGCCGTGTCCTGTTTATTAATGCCCCTAGCGATGCAATTGACGGAATGAAATTACCTGAAATTGATATTGCAAAAAGATTGACAGGCGAATTTGACCATATTCATTTATTTGTTAAAACTCAATCAGAATATAAAGACAAATTTCCCAGGATTAAGCCCCATCTTAAACTAAGCGGAATGCTTTGGGTTTCGTGGCCCAAAGCTGGGCAGTTACACACAGACCTTTCACTACCAAAAGTTATAAATATAGGGTATGGATTTGGATTTGTAGAAAGTACTTGTTTACGTATAAATTCAATTTGGTCGGCATTAAAATTTACGCATCCTAAGAAAGGAAAATTTTACCATAATAGTCATGCAGAACTAACATCAAGAACAACGAACCGCTAACAGCACCTGCAAGAAATTGGCGGAAGCTGCAAACCGTTAGCGGTAATTGCAAAAAAGCAGACATTCAAAAAACAAACACCTTGAGAAAAACGGTTTCCATATGAACAAGCACATAATATTTATTCAGGGAGGAGGCGAAGGAGGTTACGAAGCTGATACAGAGTTAGTAGCTTCCCTACAAACAGCCTTAGGAAAAGGATACGCTATAAACTATCCTGAATTAAAGCCTGACGAATCTGCATCTGATTTTGGGTGGACTCAGCAAATTGGCAATAAAATTTCTGAAGCCAAAAGCGATATTATTTTAGTAGGACATTCTTTCGGTGCGTCAATGATATTGAAATATCTTTCCGAAAATTCTGTAAGCAAAAAGATTGCTGGAATTTTTCTTATTGCTACACCATTTTGGAACGGTAATGAAGATTGGCAAATAGGTTTAAAACTTCAAGAAGATTTTGCTAACAAGTTACCTGATGAAGTCCCAATTTTCTTCTATCATTGCCAAGACGATAAAGAGATACCATTTTCTCACCTGGACCATTACAAGCAAAAACTTACTCAAGCGACTTTTCGTAAAATAAAAAAAGGCTGGCACCAGCTTAATAACGATTTAACTTTAGTAGCTAAGGACATAAAATCTTTGTAACATAGGCCTAATCAGTAATTGCCGTCTTTGTTGGTAGACTTTTTAAGAAGTATTTTTCCAAACAAGACCAAAAAAACAAGAAATAAAAGCAACTACCGCTAACAAATGGTTTTGTACAGTCTGTATTAATAAACATTCTTTCTAAACAATTCATTTATAAAATATTAAAACAATCAGTATGACTACAAATCCCTTGTCCAAAGAAGAACTTATCGTTGAAATAGAATATGTCAATCGGGAGTTTATACAACGACTTTCCAAATTCTCATTGGAGTTACTGAATAAAACCAAGACAGCAGAAAGCTGGACAGCTGGCCAGGTAACAGAACACATCATCAAGTCCAACGGGGGAATTCTTAACCAGTTACTAAATGGCATTGCAACTACAACCAGCCGACCTTTTGATGAACAGGTTGATTTAATAGAAAATATTTTCCGTAGTGAAGATAAAATGAAAACCGCCCCTGTTTTAGAGCCCCATTAACCTCCACATAACCTTGAAGATTTAATGAATTCTTTGAACCATCAAAAAGCTCAACAGATAGAAACAATAAAGGAAAAGGAACTAGCAGAACTAAGCAGTGAATTGCAATTTCCGCCGGCTCCTAATGGTTTGACAAGATATGAATGGCTTATTTTTATGGTAGAACATACTCGTCGACATGGTAAACAAATTGAAAATATTTATAAAGAAATCTCATAAGTAAATATTTATAAAATCTAAGAAAAGCAGACCCTTTAAAAAAGGTTGACGGTCTATAATGAAACAGAAAAAAACGAACCGCTAACTTGGGTATTTCTGCAAGCAGAGCTGGACGTTGAAACTTCGTCTGTTTGAATAGCTGTACTTTGGTTCGGGCTCTAAAACTAACAACAATACTACAAAATCAGAAATAACAAAATCAAAAACCCAACAATGGAGCAAATCCGAAAATATTTTGAAAAAATAGTTCAGCTTAAAGAAACAGATTGGCAAGTTTTTTCTTCCAAACTTCTAAAGCAGGAATTTCCTAAAAAGACCTTGCTCTTAAAAGCAGGGCAATCAGAAGATTATCTTTCATTTGTTGAAGAAGGCAAAATCCGTTTTTATATCCCGAAAGAGGAAAATGATTTTACTTTTTCTTTCTCTTTTGCCAATACATTTGTAAGCGCTTATGATTCTTTCCTGGCACAATTGCCATCCATCTATCACGTAGAAACACTTACAGAAACTATTCTTTGGCGTTTGACTTATAAGGATCTTCAGGCTATTTATGCTGAAACTGAAATAGGAAACACTATCGGAAGAAACGCAAGCGAAGGTTTGTATCTCGAAAATTTCAGGCGGGAAATTTCTTTGTTAACCGACACGGCAGAACAACGGTATCTGAAATTATTCACAGAACAACCTCAGCTAATCCAAAAAATCCCATTAAAATACATCGCCTCTTACATTGGCATTACCCCACAGGCATTAAGCAGGATCCGCCGCCGCATTTATTAACCCAGGTTCATTGTTTGCAACAACAGTTCTATTGACCTTTGTAAAAAAAAAAGAAGATGCCTGAAATTATTTTACTTAGTGTTTTCCTAATCGCTCTGACCATTCTTAAGACAGTACATAAGGAATATCAATTTGCCTTAGCGGGCAGGATTGCAATGGCAGCGATGATGGTGACCACTGGTATTGCACATTTTGTTTTTGCCGAAGGAATGTCGCTGATGTTACCCGATTTTATACCTTACAAGTTTGAGTTGGTTTACTTCACAGGGGTTTTAGAGATGATGGCCGCGATTGGGCTTTTATTGCCCAAATACAGAAAATTGACGGGCTGGCTACTGATAGTGTTTTTAGTATTAATAATTCCTTCAAATATTTATGCCACCATAAAACACGTTAACCTTGAAAATGCAACATTTGATGGAGACGGCCCCAACTATTTATGGTACAGAATCCCGTTGCAAATATTTTTTATTGGCTGGACTTATCTTTCGTGTATAAAACCGGGTGCAGACAGAAAATAAAATTGAACAGATAATAATAACAGAAGGTAAAAATAGTTGGGTTACAAGGCAACTCAGTAAAGAGGAGGAAATTTTGCTTGCAGACGAAACAATTGAAGCTATAAATAAATATATTTTTGACAGATATATATATATAGTGGAGCAGTATGATAAATTGATTGCTATCTATGTGTTAGCGGTTGGGCAGACGAAGAACGAAGTGTGATGGTAACAACTCGAGGAAGAAGCCATCCTATAAAATGCAAAATTGACGACCTTGGATTTAGAATTGCAAGAAACAAAACAGATAATTAACCAAAAATGACAACGGACAGAAAAGTAATATTATACATCGCAACAAGTTTGGACGGCTACATTGCCGAACCAAATGACGACCTTGGATTTCTTTCGATTGTAGAACAAGAAGGACAAGACTACGGCTATGCAGACTTTGTGAAAACTGTGGACGCTGTAATTGTCGGACGCAAAACTTATGACAAAGTAATTTCTATGGGTTTTGACTTTTCACACGCTGACAAAGATGCTTACATCATTACACGGACACCAAGACCAAATATCGGTTCAGTAAAGTTTTATACAGACGACCTTAAATCACTTGTTGAAAAACTTAAATCTGAAAACGGAAAAAATTTTTTTTTGACGGTGGAGCTGAAATCGTAAACGGACTTCTGAAGGACAACCTTATTGACGAGTTTATTATTTCCGTTATTCCAATATTAGTTGGTAACGGGACAAAACTTTTTAAGGACGGCAGACCAGAACAAAAATTAGAACTTGTTTCTGTAAAATCATTTGACAAAGGATTAATTCAACTTCATTACAAACGTGCTTACAATTAGACAAAATATAAACGTTGGACAAGAAGCCCGAACCGCTAACACGGTTATAGGGCATTTTAAAAAGACGACACTTTAAGACAAAATGAGATTAAAAGGCAAAATAGCTTTAATAACAGGTTCTGCTCGTGGTATAGGACAAGCAACAGCTGAACTATTTCATAAAGAAGGAGCAATTGTAATTATTTCTGACATTAGAGACGGAGAAGGAAAAAATCTTGTAGACAATTTAGAGACTAATGCGGAGTATCTGCATTTAGATGTAGGTAATGAAGAAAATTGGCTAACAACAGCGGAGTATATTAAGAATAAATTTGGACGACTTGACATTCTTGTAAATAACGCAGGAATAACTGGCTTTTTAGAATCATCAGGACCTTGGGATGCTGAGAACTCTGACTTAAAATCTTGGGAAGAAGTTCATAGAATAAACTCTACTGGTGTTATGCTTGGATGTAAATACGCTATAAGAATAATGAAAGACAAAGGTGGAAGTATTGTAAATATTTCTTCAAGAAGCGGTGTAGTTGGCATTCCGGGAGCTGTCGCATATGCTTCAAGTAAGGCAGCAGTTAGAAATCACACGAAAAGTGTAGCCTTGTATTGTGCAGAAAATGGTTATAAAATTAGATGCAACAGCGTTCATCCAGCAGCTATTATGACACCAATATGGGACGATATGCTTGGAGAAGGAGAACAAAGACAACAAATAATTGAAGAAGTAGAATTTGGAATCCCAATGGGACACTTTGGAGAACCGATTGATGTTGCTTACGGAATATTGTATTTAGCAAGTGACGAAAGTAAATATGTGACAGGAACTGAACTGACCATTGACGGTGGAATTTTAGCAGGAAGTGAAGCAAAACCAAGAAAATAAAAGAAAAACGCCCTATAACAGGCGGTCATTGTATCAAACCTAACAATTGATAAGAAGCTGACGAAATTGACTAATAATATTAAGATAAAGAATGATATGATAGCCGTAATTTTTGAAGTTTTGCCAGCAGACGGGCAAATGAAAACCTATTTAGACATAGCTTCTTCTTTAAAACCAGAACTTATAAAAATTGAGGGATTTATATCAATCGAACGTTTTCAAAGTTTAAATGATCCTGAAAGAATTTTATCATTATCATTTTGGACTGACGAAGAAGCAATAAAAAAATGGCGAAATCTCGAATTACACAGAGAAGCTCAAACGTATGGCAGAAATTCTGTTTTTAAAAATTATCGTTTGCGAATTGCCAGCGTTGTACGAGATTATGGAATGTTTGAAAGAGAAAATGCACCAACCGATAGCCAAATATTTCATATAGATGAAAAATAAACTAAATATGAATTTAATAAATGTTTTTACTTCGCATCAAGTTCATTGTATCTTGACAGGAAATCGCTCCGTACTCCTCAACTTTTCATATAGCCACCATTAGAGTTCATTGTAGAGTGACTCACTACAAACATTAAACAATCATTAATAATAAAACTTAGACTAAATGCAAGACATAGAAATTTTATTAGAGAACAAGCCAGGTGCGTTGGCTTTGATGGGTGAAACATTAGGCAGAAATAAAATCAGCCTTGAAGGTGGCGGAGTATTTCAAGATGGGGAAATGTCAATTGCTCATTTCTTAGTGGAAGAAGCGGAAAGAGCAAAAGAAGAATTAGCGAAAGTTCAAATTAAAGTCGTGAAAATAAACGATGTAATAATTCAAAAACTCCGCCAAGATGTTGCAGGGCAATTAGGAATGTTTTGCAGAAAAATGGCAGACGCAGACGTAAATATTTTAGTACAGTACAGCGACCATTCTAATCAATTAATTGTTGTCGTTGACGACTATGAAAAAGGCAAAAAAGTATCCGAAGATTGGATAAAAGAATGGTGGAGCTAATCAACAAAAATAAATAATTATGAACGGACAACACAATTACAGCCTGACAGTAAAGTGGACAGGCAACACAGGAACAGGAACTTCAAATTATGCTGCATTTGAAAGAAGTCATTCTATTTTTGTTACTGATAAGAATGAAATTTTAGGTTCTTCCGATCCTGCATTTCGTGGCGACAAAACAAAACATAATCCAGAAGACCTTTTATTAGCTTCTATCTCATCTTGTCATATGCTTTGGTATCTGCATTTATGTACTACGGTAGGTATTTTTGTAATAAACTACATTGACAATGCGACAGGTATATTGATTGAAACTACAAACGGTGGTGGAAAATTTACAGAAGTAACTTTAAACCCAATAGTTACGATAACAGATATTTCAATGATAGAAAAAGCGAATGAACTTCATAAGAAAGCAAATGAGTTATGTTTTGTTGCGAATTCATTAAATTTTCCTGTTTACCATAAGCCGACTTGTATAACTACAACCTGACCTAGAAGAACAACGAACCGCTAACAAGCGTTTGGCAAGATTGCGAATTTTGTAGTAAATACAAATTTTCATTTCGCAATAGTTTTTATATTTAACAGAAAATAATCGGTTCCGAAGTTCGCAACCTCGCCAAGCGCCGGAACGTTCCATTCATTGAATAAGAATGAGATTGAGATAAAAAATATTGCCGCCAATAAATCTCACCAGGGACAACAAGGGAATTGGCAGTTTTTTATTGCAGGATACTGTAATAAAGGCGAAAGAAAAAAGGTGTAAGACAATATTAATTGGAACGGCAGATACTGCGATAAAACAATTGCATGTGTACCAAAAGACGGATTTGAGTTATTTGAAATTTAAAAAATTTTTTTTATAAATAATTATCCCAAGCCAATATTTGAAGACGCCATACAATTTCAAGATATGGTTATGCTGCCAAAAACTATCAATAATATTTTAAATCATTAAATAATAAAAAATCATGGCAAGCTTTAATGACATCGTATTGGCATTTAATTTATTAGTACAACAAAACAAATTTATTGAAGCATTGGGTACATTTTATGACGAACAAGTAGTTTCTACTGATAATCTAAATCCCCCGAATGAGGGAAAAACAGCACTTTTAACCGAAGTGGAAAATTTTATTGCCAATGCCACCATTGAAAAAGTGGAATTAGTATCTATTATTATAGAGGACAATCTTTCAGTTAGCAATTGGCACTATGTATTTGATCATAAAAAATTTGGTAGAATAAATACACATCAACTGTCCGTTCAACGATGGAAGAGCAATAAAATAATTCAGGAAAATCATTTTTACAACCTATCATAGAATGCCAGCCGGTAACAGAGGTTGCTTTGCGTAAGGCGGCGTAACGTGCCAACATTCGGCTTTAGTGGTTCTATTTGGCTTAAGCAGTAGGTTGATAGTTTGTGCTCCGAAAACCCGCTCAAACGCAAAACCCTATCCGTTAGCGGGCATTGTAAAAGACCCAATCATCAAATGAAAGAACTAAATGGAAGATTTATCTAAAGCAAATAACAATATGACAAAATCAGAAATAGCACAGGCGTTCTCAGGTGGACATTTTGAAAAGTGTTTGGACTACTTGACAGACAAAACTATTTGGAATACGCCAGGTGAGCAATTCTTGACAGGAAGGAACGAAATAGAACCATTTTGTAAAAAGATAGCCGCTTATTTTAGTAGTGTAACAACGAATTTTAGGCAACTTAATTTAATAGAAAATGAACGTTGTGTAGCCATCAATGGGACA
>JANPIJ010000371.1:0-9741 GCA_031424955.1 Ferruginibacter sp.
TCAACGGAAGCGAAAGAATTATTTATCAGTGCCAAATCATTTTTAAATGAAAGATAAATGGAAGAGTCATTTATTTCCTTGAATGACTGCACATCCAACTCGTTTTTAAACAGCCCGATTGGCCCGGGGCCGGTAAGTAATAATCTGCCTCCATTTGCAACATATTCAAGCAACTCTGTTTTAAACGATGGTTCAATATAATGCCAACCCGGTATCACAATCAGTTTGTATTGCCGCATCTTTTTACGCAACTGATGTTCCATTGCCACAGCCACATTATACTGTGCATCCAGCAACATCATTGATATGCCTTTTATATCCTTTAATTTGGAATCGTCAATGCCGTAGATAGTTGAAGTTTCCCGGTTATATGCATAGGTTGACAATAACACTGCAATTTCCGGAACCTGTTTTGCACCCTGGCAATACGGTTGCCTTTGCCTTAGAAAACTGCTGATATTTTTTATATCTGGAATGATAAATGATGGTATGGAGGCATCTTTGTTTTGAAGATGGTAAAGCTGATATGCACCACCCATTGATACTACCTGGGAGGCTTCAAGCTTTAGCTCAATGATTGATTTAGGAGAAAAAAAGTTATTGTTAAAACGCCAGCTCATTAAATCCCATGGAAGCCCTTGCCCGGCCATAATTCTGCTTGCAAATGCTGCGCTATACACAGTACTTTGCGATGACAGGTCACCAGACAGATAATCTAATGGAACATCAACCGAATCGGGCATTAAATTGGTATACGCCCAGTTGCTGGTAATTTCAAATGCAGGATTGTATTTGTGTATTGCATTTGTGTATTTACGCAAATAGTTTTTAAAATTGTTACGCTGAAATTCAATCCATTCAAAGTAATGGGCATCGGTGTATTTGTAGGGGATATTGCTGATTCCAGTTTTATTGTTAAAGTCGGCTATTGCTTCAGCCGAATAATCAGGTTCAACAGCCCAGCAATCACCATCCATCCAGGTACCATTAAAACCAAGGTCGCTTATTTCCTTTAATTGACGAATCACCAGGCTGTCGAGATATGGGCTGTAATAAGAAATTAATGATTTGCTCCTTTTACCATCAGCCTGAACGATTGCCCAATCGGGATGAAGTTCAATGGCACGGTAATCAATTAAACCAGAGTAATGGTTATAAATAGGTATGCCATATTTTTGGGTTACCTGCTTGTAAACTTGCAGCGGATTGCCCTTGTAACCTTTGGTTCGGTTGCCATACTTTGTAGCATAGCTGGAATAGCCGGGATGGCCTTTGCTATCTACCTGTACTACATCTGGCATAACTTCCCTGATAATAGAATCTAAAGTTTCTCCAGTTAAATTATTACCTATAAGGCTATCGTTTGCCACCGCATGAAAATCGAAATGCAATCCGAAATAATTAGCGGATCGCTTTTTTATAGTAACATTTTGTGAAAACAATGAAAAGGAGTTTATCACGAGTATTATAGAAAACACAATTGCCAGATCTATTTTAAAAATATTTTTTTTCATTTTTTTATGTTTTAACATCTTTTCAGCCCAGGTTATTACCAGGCTTATTTATTTTGTCTCTTCCATTTGTAAATTCTGTATTTCTCAAAACAGGAATTTTATCGGTGTATTTGCAGGAATTTTGATCCGTTTAAATTTATTCAATGATCTAACGGCTAATGAAAAAGCTTTTTCGCTTTTTACTGTTATCATCCTGGTGCCTTTAAAATCAATTTCGTTTGCAATTAAGGAGATCGTGTTATCAGCAAACCAAAACTGCTCTACACCTACCGTTTTTTTACTCGTAATATTCCAATCAATGGAGTTGGTAATGGCGGTTGCTTTAATACCAATGGCATACTCTATGAAATAGCGGATCGGCCCCATGCCTGTCCAGCCCACAAACTCGTCCCTTACTTTAGCGTTTTCATGTACCCCATACGATAAAGAATCGGCTGAATAGTTTTCCCAGATGGTGCCGGTCTTTTTAAACAATGCAATTATATTTTGAAGGTGGTTCATTGCAATTTCCCTTGCCAGGTCATTGTAGCCGTAATTTTCCAGTCCCTTTATCACCATGGTATTTATGGGCGTCCACACGGCGCCACGCCAGTAACCGCCCATGGGATCATATCCTTTTTCGTTGGCTGCCAACGTTGGTACCCGGTGTCGGCGGTTAAATGTCGCCGGGTTATTTAACTCTGCCACCAAAGCATTGGCTATTTTTTTATCTGCAACCCCGGCAAGCAGCGTCCAAAAAGCTGCTACCGTTTTTATTTTTATCTGTTCGCCGTTTACCGTTAAATCATAGTAAAAGCCAGTGGAATCATTCCACATTAGTTGATTTATTTTTTTGCTGGTAAGAGCTGCTTCTGCTGAAAGGCTTTTAGCAATTAACGGCCGGTTTAAAATCAATGCTATCTCCGCAAGCTGCCTTGCAAACAATACCATTTCGGAAGAGATGTCTACGCCGCAACCGCCATTCTTTAAAAATATATTACGGGTTGAGTTATCCATGCTTGCCCAATCGGTGATGTATAATCCGTTGCCCTGCAGCAAATATTCCTTCATGGCTGCATAATATTGTATCAGTGGTTCCCATACCATTTTCAACCTTGTTTTGTCACCCGTCATTTTATAGCTTTCCAGTTCGGCCCAGGTAAACAGCGGATGCTGCATGGCATCGAGGGTGAGGTGTGGCGCCGCCTTCGGGGCTTGCCTGTTTTTATACTGAACGGCCCAGGAAGCACCATTGTATTCGTGTCCGAATGTACTGTAGAGCCCCTTGCCTTCGTGGTTTACCCACAGGTCTCTATCTTTACCAGTCTCCCTTTTTATTTCCCTGCATATTTCTCCATCGGCATATTGCTTTGCATAAAAATTATCTACCGTCCGGATGCCGGGCACATATAAATGACCATAGTTTAAAAACATGGTGATGAAACAATCATCCCATAAATAAATCATATCGCTAAAGGCTGCATCAGCAAATTGAGATACAAAACCGCTTTGAGGTGTAGGTTCATAAAAATTCTTAAAAGCAATTTCCCAGGTTTTCCAATAGCATCGCAGGTAACTTGTATCCTCGTCATAAATTGGTTTAGGTAATTTATCCTTCGCTTCGGTAAATGTTAGCAATTTTGACGGCACATATATCTTTTTCGAAAAATACATTCCCTGCGGCTGTGTGTATCCGTTAGTACAGCTACATGCAATCAACAATATAACCAGCAGGGTATATAAATGCCGGTTATTGAACAACAATTTTTGTTTTACAACATCGAACCATGGTATCATTTTCATAATAAAGATTTAATAGAATTATTTTTTTTCAAGATGCCAGCTATTGGTTACCCATGGGTGAAAGGGTAAACATTTTTGCACCATGTATATTTACTTCGGCACTCAATGAACCGCTAGCTACACCCACATTTTTCTTTTCCCAAAGATCCCTCACCGCATAATTGCCGGTTAGTCCTAATTCTTTCCATGATACAGTGATTGTTTTTTTCTCCCTATCATCCAGGTTAAAAAAAGCTATGTTTATATCTTTTGAATTGGGGAATTGAGATACCCAAACGATGGTACTGTCCTTCTTTTTTAACTCACGGCTGTTAATGCCCTGCTGATTTACCCTTAGCACTTCTTTATTGGTAAGCAGCGATAATGTAAACGCATCGTTTTCCGGCAGGTTACCACCAAAAATTAACGGCGACCGAAAGATGGCCCAAAGGGTCATGTGTATGTATTGCTCATCTTTTGTAAAGTTGGTAAAGCGCTCGTTGTTGCCATTTAATTCAGAAGCCTTTGCCAATTTGCCAAGGCTCAGCATATCAAGATCGGGATAGCTGCCCCTGCTTGTGTAACCACTCCAAAGCCTTGCATAGTTAAACTGCTCTTTTAGCTGTTTCCAGTTATCCCAAAAATCTTTTGAAATGCGCCACAGGTTGGAGTTTTTTGACAAATGGCTGCCAGAGCCAATAGGAGCCGGGCCAGGCGAAAGACTAAAAACCATCGGCCTTCCACTAAGCTGTATTGCCTTATGCACTGCTTCAATATCCCCGGCATGATAAGGGTAGCCCATATCGTCGTATTTAATAAAATCAACACCCCATTTTGCCAACTGCTCAACAATTGAATTGTAATATTCCTGAGCGCCGTGCTTAGTGAAATTAATGCCCATCATTCCTTTGTACCAATCACAGGTATCCAACGGGTAAATAATATCACTTGCCTTATATGTTGTTCCTTTAATGGGGGTATTATTTTTTACTGCCTGCCATGGGATGCCACGCATGAGGTGTACGCCAAACTTTAACCCTTTGCTGTGCACATAATCTGCCAATGGCTTAAACCCTTTATTGCCGGTAGCCGAAGGATGCAGGTTAGTGGCAGGAACAACCCTGCCGTATTCATCTATTAATTGCGGAATTGTTTTGCTCTGGTAGTTCTCTGTGGTAAGTGTATCTACAAACCAAAGAAAGTCAACCACTACATATTGCCAGCCAAATTCTTTTAAATGCGTTACCATATAATCTGCATTCTCTTTTACATTTTGTTCGGTAACCCTTGCGCCAAAACTATTGTAGCTGTTCCATCCCATGGGTGGGGTTGATGCAACTGTACTTGTTCTTGTTGTTTGACTAAAACTCATTAATGATAAAAACATACATACTGCTACCAGTAAATTTTTGGCTACCCTACTTGTGGCGTATAAAAAAGACCCTTGTGTATTCGTCATATCAGTTTAATTAAATTATTTTATCTTTTAGATTGGTTACTGCCATTTATTTTGCCGCAATAACAACAGAAGCCGGTTGCAAACCTTTTGCCGTGGCGGTTATAGTGATACTGCCAGCCTTATCTTTTACCTGTACTACGGCCAGGCAAAGCCCGTTAAATGCTTTGCGGCTACTGGCTTTAAAACTTTCCAGGCTTATCTGGCTGCCATTATCTGTACCTGCAATAAAAGCATTACCAGTTACAGAAAATTCCACCAGGTTATTGGCATTGGGTACCATTGCACCATTTGCATCTACTATTGTTGCGGTGATGAAGCTTAAATCTTTTTCATCAGCTTTTAATCTTTTCCGGTCGGCCGATAATATAATTTTTGCCGGTACCCCAGCAGTTTTTACTTCTTTACTTAAAACAATTTTTCCGTCTTTTCTTGAAACAGCTTTTACTGTTCCGGTCTCATAACTTACCCTCCAGTAAACATGCAGGTCATCGCCCGTTTTCTTTTTTACACCAAGCGATTTGCCATTTAAAAATAATTCTACTTCATCTGCATTGTTATAATAGGCCCATATATCAACGGTGTCACCTTGTTTCCAGTTCCAATGCGGAAAAATATGCAACACGTTTTTATTTGTCCACTCACTCTGGTACATGTAGTACACATCCTTGGGAAACCCCGCCAGGTCTACGATGCCGAAGTAAGAACTGCGGGCCGGCCAGGAGTAAGGTGTAGGTTCACCAAGATAATCAAAGCCGGTCCAGATAAATTGCCCACTAAGAAAATCCTGTTTTTTTAGCTCCTTCCATGTCTCTTGATGCGTAGCTCCCCAAAGTGCGGACACATTATCATAAGCTGAGGCGGTAAAGTCTTTATTCCCTTCAGTAAAAGGTTTCTCATATTTTACGGGCCAGCGGCGTATGCTGTCTGAAGGAAGCAGGTCGTAATGCCCCCTGGTTTGCAACGCCGACACTGTCTCCGTTCCAATAAATTTTTTACCGGGGAATTTTTGTTGAAAAGTTGCAAAGTCCTGGTGATGGTAGTTAAAACCCACAAGGTCTAATGCACCTGATTGAAAAATAGTATTTGTGGGATCGGGGTAATGCAAAGCAGAGGTGATAGGGCGGGTTGGGTCAAGTGTTCTTACAATCTCTGAGAGTTCTTTTCCAATGATTGCCCCGGCACTATCCCGTTGCTCTGGTATTTCATTTCCGATGCTCCATACAAAAACAGAAGGGTGGTTCCGGTCTCTTCTTATCAGGTCTTTCAGGTCTCTGCTATACCATGCATCCCAGCTTAAATGGTAATCGTAAGTGGTCTTTGGCTTCTTCCACATATCGAACGCTTCGTCCATTACAATAAAGCCCATCTTGTCGCACAAATCCAACAACTCGGGTGCTGGTGGATTGTGTGAAGTGCGTATGCCGTTACATCCCATGGCCTTTAGTATTTCCAATTGCCTTTCCAGTGCTCTTACATTAATGGCGGTACCCAGGCAACCAAGATCGTGGTGCATACAAACCCCATTGATTTTAATTTTCTTTCCGTTCAGCAAAAACCCTTTATTGGCATCAAACTCAAAACTGCGTATACCTATTGCTGTGGTGTAGTCATCTACTATTTCTCCATCAGCCATTACCTGGCTCACGGCTTTGTACATATAAGGTTTTGATACGGACCAAAGTGTTGGAAACGCTACTTCCAATAACTGGTTAATGTTAGTGATAGAATCCTTTAAACTGATATTGCTGGTTATCTTTTTTGCAACAACTTTTTCGTTTTCATCATAGATGATGGTAGACAGCGAAATGTTTTTTTGTTCGCTTGTTGTGCTGCGGATGTTTGTATTGATATTGACTGTTGCGGCCTGAGAAGTTACTACAGGAGTAGTGATGAAAGTTCCCCAATGATCTACGTGCACTTTGTTGGTAGTAACCAGCCAAACATTGCGGTAAATGCCAGAGCCGGAATACCAGCGGGAGTTGGGTTGCCTGGAGTTGTTTACCTTAACTACTATTGTATTTTTATCGCTGCCATAATTCAGGAATGGGGTAAGCTCGTACCGGAACGAACTGTAACCATAAGGCCGTAACCCAAGGTAGTGGCCGTTTACCCACACTTCACTGTTCTGGTAAACACCATCAAAATCAATATTGATAATTTTATTTTTTGATGCTGCTGGAATGGTAAAAACTTTTCGGTACCATCCTACACCGCCATTTAATGCACCACCATGTATACCCGCCGCACTAGCGGAGTCAAAGGGAAATTCAATACTCCAGTCGTGGGGAAGATTCAAATTTCGCCAACTGCCCCTGTTGGTATTGGATTTACTGTAATCAGTAGTACTGTCTAAAATAAATTGCCATTGCTGATTGAAGTTTTCAATCTTTCTTACGGCTAGTTGGGCTGCTGCGTTATGGACGATACCAATTGCGACAAACAGGTAAAGCATCATTTTTTTCATACGATATTCTATTTTAGGTGTGTATTCTTTTTTGAAAATTTTATTTGTTTTAAAAATCCTATTCCTGTTTCATCCACAGTTGAGTGTTTGGTTCGCTGCCCATCTGCAGTTCCAGTGCACCTCCATTTAACACATCAGCCTGCAATATTTTAAAACTGGCTAAAGAAATTCCATTCAGCTTTGCAGATTGGATGTATTTGTTTTCCCTGGATGCATTGCGGGCTGTAATCACAAATGCTGCTCCGCGGTTGTATTGTTTGTTTAACCGGATCGTAACTTTCGGATACCTCGGGCTACCAATTTCATAGACAGGATTAGATGAACAGCCTCCATCCATTTGAAACAAACCCAATGCACTCATGATAAACCAACTGCTCATTTGCCCAAGGTCTTCATCACCCGGATAAGCATCATACGCTGTGGTACCATAATATTGCTCCTGTATAGCACGAGCCCATTTTTGTGTAAGCCAGGGTTTGCCGGCCCAGTTAAAAAGATATGCTACGTGCATGGCCGGCTCATTACCATGGTTAACAGGGAAGTTTGCAAAATCGTCACCGGCTGCATTAAAATTTGCCTTCGCTGATTTTTCCATGGCTTCATTCAATCGGCTTACAAACCGGTCTTTGCCCATGGCAGCGATGAGTGCCGGTGGATCATGCGGCACAAACCAGGTATAATTAAACCCATTTCCTTCTACAAATCCGGGCGTGTGGTAAGGATCAAATGGCGATACCCATTTTCCATCCTTATCCTTTGGACGGGCAAAACCAGTTACCGTGTCAAAAATATTTTTCCAGTTATCTGAGCGTTTTAAAAACAGCTCATGATCGCTTTTTTTACCCAGCGATGCCGCCATTTGGGCCAGGCACCAATCATCGTAAGCATACTCCATGGTATTTGATATTTCTCCCATCCCCGGCGGGATATAGCCATATTGCAGGTAAGGCAAAAGATGTTCAACTCCCACCGTGCCGCCGCCTTTATATTTTTGTGGTGCCACTGTAAGCATCTTCTTAAACCCGGCAAATGCTGTATCCAATTCGAAGTTGCGGATACCACTTTTCCAGGCACCCTGTATTTGGGATATGCCATGCATGGCAACCATTACACCGGAATGCTCAATGCCCGTGGGATCTGTATTGAACCAGCCATTATTTTTATACAAGGTGATGGCCGACTTTGCCCATTGTGAAGATATTTCGGGAGCAACAAGATTGAATAGCTGCTGAATATTCCAAAAGGAATTCCAATACTCACCGCTGATGATCATATCTCCGGAGTTTGCTAATATTCGCACCTGCTCATCCTCATCCCTGTACCTTCCATCGGCATCGCTCCATACTGCTTTTGCAGCTATCGCACGGTACAGGTTGGTATAAAATTTTACTTTTTGTAAATGGTCATCGGTTTCTATTGTTAACCTGCCCAGGTAATCATTCCAAACGCTTTTTGCATTCGCCACCAGCTTTTCAAAATTCCATCCAAAAGGTTTTATCAATTCTGATTGAAGATTATTTTTTGCACCCGCTACATCTACCAGCGATACCCCAGAACGTACCTGTATTACCTCGCCAGCCTTAGTGCTAAAATTTAAAAAAACACCGGCTGCACCTTTACCTGTAATTTCGTTTACGTCATAAAATATTTGCGGTGATGTTGAGTATTCATGATCCCTGTTCCACTCTGTAATATAACCGGTAACGGGTTGAACTTTATCATTTATCCATCCACCCATTGATGTAAAAGGTTTACTAAACTGAAGTACAAAATAAACGGTGTACTGCTGTTGCAGGCTGTACCCTGTGAATGCGTTGTAATAAGTAGCATATCCTTCAATCTGATTGTTGCTAACCTTTGTTACTTTGGCGGCTGTTAAATTATGTGGGTATTCATTGGGCGTAAATAAGTCAACCATTATCCGGGCACTGTCCAATTTTGGAAAAGTATACCGCTGCATGGCCGCCCGTTTGGTGGCCGTTATTTCCGCCTTTATTTTAGTGTCTGTCATATAAACACTATACTTTCCTATCTGCGCCAGTTCTGTTTTTTTATCAATGAGTGAGCGGTAACCTTCATCGGGATCGGTTTCTTTTCCGGGTGTTACCTGCAACTTTCCACAGGTGGGCATGGTAAGTAATCCGCACATAGTCCAGTCGCTGAAATGGCTAAAGCCCATAATATTTTCGATGCTAAATTCATAACCGGCCTTCCAGGTTTCGTCCTGGTTATCGGGTGCAATCTGCACCATGCTTAGCGGAAGCGAAGGGCCTGGTTTAAACATCCAGCGTGAGTTGCCGGTACCCATCAATAGGTCAACATAATCCGCCTCCGTTTGCAATGGCTTTGGTGAGCGGATAACCGTTCCTTTATAGATTATTTCATTGTTTGATTGTATGGAAAAACTAACCTGTTTTGCTTTCGTCTTTATGTCCATTGCGGGCATTGGAACTTCAATAATGCTATGGCCTTTTTCAATTATTTTAATCAATGGTTTTTGTCCATCAATAGCAATAATGATGGTTTCACTTTTATCCAGTTGA
>JANPIJ010000372.1:0-17078 GCA_031424955.1 Ferruginibacter sp.
ACCAACTACGCAAGACTCGCTTCCGGTGGTTGACTAAACCTTGCCGGACAGGATTGGTTACCCGTCGGGTAATTAAGAGATGTTTCAATTTAATATCCTCACCTCACGGATTTATCACAGCGCAACACCATTGACCATTCACCATTCACCTTAGCTTATATGGCATGTGCCTCAGCAAACGTAGCGATCTCGGATTTCATGGCCTGCAGGTAATCGATATCATCATACCCATTTAACAGGTTATTCTTTTTGTAGCCGTTGATATGGAAAGATTGCCTTTCGCCGGTGGCAAGAATGGTAATGGTTTGATCCGGCAGGTTTACTTCAAACTGTGTATTGGGATCAGTTTCAATTGTAGCAAATATTTTCTCCAAAAACTCAGGACTTACCTGCACCGGCAAGATGCCCATGTTGATGGCATTGTTCTTAAAAATATCAGCAAAAAAACTGGATACCACGCAACGGAATCCATAATCATAAATTGCCCAGGCAGCATGTTCCCGGCTGCTGCCGCTACCAAAATTGGTACCCCCTACCAGTATCTTACCGGAATAGATGGGATTGTTCAATATGAATTCCTGCTGGGGCGTATCATCTGCATTATAACGCCAGTCCCTGAACAGGTTATCGCCAAAGCCTTCCCGGGTAGTTGCTTTTAAAAAGCGGGCGGGTATGATCTGATCGGTATCTACATTTTCAATTGGTAATGGAACTGCAGTACTGGTAAGCACATTAAATTTATCGTAAGCCATATAAGAAGGTTGATGGTTGAAGGTTTAAGGTTTAAGGTTGATGGTTGATGGTTGATGGTTGATGGTTGAAGGTTTAAGGTTTAAGGTTGATGGTTGATGGTTGATGGTTGATGGTTGATGGTTGATGGTTGATGGTTGATGGTTTGGTCGTTGGTCGTTGTTGGTTGGTTGCTTTGTAGTTAATGGTTCACTATTGACCATTGACCATTGACCATTCACCACTACATCAGGTCTCTCGGATCGGTCACATATCCTGTAACAGCAGCAGCAGCAGCTACCAGCGGACTGGCCAGTAAGGTGCGGCTACCCGGCCCCTGTCTTCCTTCGAAATTGCGGTTACTGGTACTTACTGCATATTTGCCGGCAGGTACTTTATCGTCATTCATTGCAAGGCAGGCTGAACAACCCGGCTGACGTAATAAAAATCCGGCATCTGTTAAGATATCCAAAATCCCTTCGGCTTTAATTTGCTCCTCTACAATGTGAGAACCAGGCACTACCCAGGCGGTAACATGCTCGGCCTTTTTACGTCCTTTTACAATGGATGCAAAAGCCCTGAAATCTTCAATGCGTCCGTTTGTACAACTGCCGATAAATACATAATCCACTTTTTTACCAATCATCGCGTCTTCTTCGTTGAAGCCCATATATTTAAGCGACTTGTCGTAGGTTGCAGTGCCTCCCTTTAAATCAATTCCCCTTGGTATTGATTTGGAAATACCCATGCCCATGCCGGGATTGGTTCCGTAAGTGATCATGGGTTCAATATCTGCGGCATCAAAATTATACTCCAGGTCAAATGTTGCACCTTCATCTGTTTTAAGCGTTTTCCAGTAAGCCAGTGCTTTATCCCAGGCTTCGCCTTTTGGTGCAAGCTCACGGCCATTAATATAGTTGAAAGTTGTTTCATCCGGCGCTACCATTCCACCACGTGCTCCCATTTCAATACTCATATTACAAACCGTCATGCGGCCTTCCATGCTCATTTTTTCAAACACATCGCCTGCGTATTCAACAAAATACCCGGTTGCACCTGCAGTGGTGAGTTTGGAAATGATATAGAGGGCAACATCTTTTGGTGTAACTGCTTTGCCTAAGGTTCCGTTTACGTTGATGCGCATTTTCAGCGGCTTTGGCTGCATGATACATTGAGAGGATAAAACCATCTCAACTTCTGAAGTACCGATTCCAAAAGCGATGGCGCCAAATGCTCCATGGGTAGATGTGTGAGAATCACCACAAACAATGGTCATGCCCGGAAGGGTAATGCCATTTTCGGGGCCTACTACGTGAACGATACCATTTTTTGGGTTGCCCAGTCCCCAATGCGAAATCCCATATTTGGCTGAATTGGTTTCCAATGCTTTTAACTGGTTGGCAGATAACGGATCTTCGACCGGCAGATGTTGATTGATAGTGGGTGTATTGTGATCGGCAGTGGCAAAAGTATGTTCGGGGAACATTACTTTTATCCCCCTGGTTTCCAATCCTAAAAATGCAACCGGGCTGGTAACCTCATGTATAAAATGCCTGTCGATAAAGAATACATCGGGGCCATCTTCAATTTTTCTTACTACGTGTGCGTCCCACACCTTATCAAACAAAGTACTCGGCATATTGATCGTTTTACAATTTTGAAATATTTTGCAAATATCTATTGTTATCAGGTAAAAAATGAAAAAAAATCAGCAAATCTGATTTTATGTTGAATAAAAATCTTAAATGGGAAATGAAATTAGGTTTTAGAATATCTGAATAGTGGATTTTATAGTGGCTTAAAACCTTACCCACTTTATAAACCTTATTTATTTTCTAAACCCAATGCGCTCTCTTTCGTTCCATTTCCTTTCCGCAGCCTTTTCATCCAACAGATTTTCCATTGCGTCGTAAATTTGATTTAACTGTGCGTCATGTGCTCCCAGCCGATCTTTAATTTCTTTCAGTTGCTCCTTAAAATCGTTTTGCTGTAATAAAAATTTTCTTATTTCCACGAATGCCCTCATGATGGCGATATTCATGTTAATTGCTTTATCGCTGTTTAGGATGCCGCTTAGCATTGCAATGCCCTGTTCTGTAAATGCAAAAGGGAGGGCAGTATGCGGCCGTTTGCCGGGGTATGTCATCACAATTTGTGACGACATACCTTTATTGGAGGCATCCAGTTGAGATCTCAGTAGTTCAAATTCTGATTTGGTAAGTTGAAACATAAAATCCAGCGGAAACCGTTTTATATTACGTTTCACCGACTGGTTTAATACCCTTGTCTCAACTTCATACAAGGAGGCTAAATCCCTGTCAAGCATTACCCTTTCGCCCCTTATTTCGTATATCCTGTTTTGGACTGTTTGTATTATTTGCATCATTGGTTGTTTTAAAAGTCAGGCATTCGGGATATTTGAAAAGAGTATCCTTCTACAAATTTTTTCTAACAATTTTATAATGCTCTTTTACTCTTGCCAGGTAGGAAGTTTGGGGCAGCAACACACGATCAAACATAACTAAAATTCTTCCTGCATAAATTGATTGTTGGGCCATTTCAACCAATGAAGACTTCATTGATTTTCTTGCCATCGCCTTATCTCCATGGCGCATCCATTTTTTATAAAACGATTCCGATTCCCAACCATATCCAATAAATGCCAATGGGGCTTTTTGATTATTATGGTATACCGAAAACATTACCCTCCGGCAATCACAGCCTTTCTCATTACAACACATTTCCATAAATAAATACGAGCCCTGTGGTAAACCAAACTCATTGTCCGGTGAAGGCAAAGTAATAGCCCTTGTTTCGGCAGCCGCAAGCTGGGGATATTTACAATGTAATGATTCGAAAGGCATAAATAAACTTAATGAAGGATTTCAAAAACATTGATGGCATGCTAACTTTGCCGGGTTCATCCACTAAACTACAGATGCACTTACTATGGAGATGCAAACTAAATCAAAGCTGCCACTTTTTCAATAAAACCGGCAACACCCTTACGTAACCTCGATGATTGGAATAAAAAAATGCATCTTAATATACCCAACGTTTTTTATCTTACTTAAAAATTATTGTATGGGATTGACGATTTATTATTCCGGCAGCATCACCAGCGAAGAACTATTGGACCCGCTGATAGAAGAAGTAACAGATATCTGCAAATCGCTGGAATGGAAATCGACTATTTTAACCGGAATGAATGACGATGACCATTTAAAAGGTATTTGTTTTGGCCCGGAGAAAAGCGAGCCTGTTTTCCTTACATTTATTCCGGGTGGTAGGCTTTGCTCCCCCACCAGCCTGATGTGCAGGGATATTTATGATGATGTTCAGTATACCAAGGAGCTGATGTTTACCGCCTGTACCAAAACACAGTATGCCGGTCCGGTAGTTCATATCGCTATCATAAAATTATTAAAATACATCTCCGGCAAATACCTTACAAACTTTATATTGAATGATGAAGGTAAATATTGGGACACCGGGGATGAGCAAATTTTATATGCGGAGTTTGAAAAATATAACCTGCTGGTTAATATGGTTGGTGCGGCACTGAGTGGTTTACAAAACAGTCCGGATGATACACCCACATCGCTTATTGAAAAAATAGAAAAAAATTTGAAGGAAAAATTTAAAGATGGTACGGAATAAAATCATCGCTCATTGTCCGGCTTTTTATCCCGGAATATTACCCGTTAAAAATCCGGATCACTAAGCCGACATGGTAGTTGGTTCATCCATGATTCTCCACTCCTCCCCAACTTTCTGAAATTTCATTTGCATGCCCGTTAAACTATATGCCTGCTGATCGGCAGCAGACAGCACTTTTGCATCCAGGCTTAACCACACATTGTCCTTTGCTGATCCTGTTGTTTGAAACTGGAAATAAATAATTTTCCCGGAATCCGTATGTTGCGTTTTTAAAAAATCTTCAGACACTACCTGTACCTGTCTATTTATTTTTTCGATGTTGATACTATTTTTAATTTCATTGTCAACTAAATAAATGGCGGGCTGGGTTAATACAAATGGTAAATCGGGAAAAGCCAGCTTGTTATTAGTTCCGGGAAATGTTTGATTATTCAGTACCGCATAAAGTACCTGTTCTTTTAGCCGGGCAAGTTCCCGGACCGGTATTAAGGAAGTAGATTCAGACATGGAATGATTCGTTTATTAGTAAGCGATCAATGAAAGGAACTTCATTTATAATTAATGCCTGCAAATACAAATTTTCGACTGCATTTGACTGTTAAATTGAATTACATGCCTTTAAGGGAAAATAGCCGCTCAATTCTACTGAGAAAAATCGCATTGTATGCCAGACACCAAATTGATTTTTAGCAGTCGTTCCAATAAATTAAAAGCTAACGGTAAATAATTACCCTTAGCTTTTAATTTAGACCCGACTGATAAAATAAATACAATTGAACATTTATGAAGTAGGATACCATTTATGCCACAAGGCGTTATTGGTACCTCTCACAAAAACATCAATTCTGCCATTTCCCCAGGAAACCGCATCCGGATCGGAAGTAAGTACGCCGCCCAATGATTCCCAGCCAGACCAGCCCCCGCTGTACCATTTATGCCACAATGCATTATCAGTGCCCCTTACAAAAACATCCAGCCGCCCGGAAGCCCAGGACGATACACCCGGCCCGGAAGTAAGTACGCCGCCCAATGACTGCCAGCCAGACCATCCTCCGCTATACCACTTATGCCACAAAGCATTATTGGTGCCCCTGGCGAAAACATCAATTCTGCCATTGCCCCATGATACGGCAGACGGATCGGAAGTAAGCACACCGCCCAGGGATTCCCAACCAGACCAACCGCCGCTATACCATTTATGCCATAAGGCATTATTAGCGCCTCTTACAAACACGTCTAACCTGCCGGAAGCCCAGGAACAAACGGCGGCACCGGAAGTTAACACACCGCCTAAAGACTCCCAGCCAGACCACCCTCCGCTATACCACTTATGCCACAAAGCGTTATTGGTACCTCTCACAAAAACATCAATTCTGCCCGGGCCCCATGATACTGCTACCGGATCCGAAGTAAGCACCCCGCCCAGGGATTCCCAGCCAGACCATCCCCCGCTATACCACTTATGCCATAATGCGTTATTGGTACCTCTCACAAATACATCCAACCTGCCGGAACCCCAGGAACAAACTCCGGGTCCGGATGTTAAAACACCCCCCAAAGATTCCCACCCTGACCACCTGGATCTTGCTCCATAGATGGATTGTATGCCGGCCCTGTCATCCGCTTCCAGGTTCCTGTGTGCGCCTCCATAATAAGCGTACATCAGCGCACCTGAAATCGTGGAATGCGCTAAACCCAGGGAATGTCCAAATTCATGGGCGGCAACCGTTACCAAATCTATACCTGAAACCGGCAAATTAACCGACCAGGTTTCGGCTTCATCGAAATGGGCATCTCCGGCTAAATCACCTGAGTTTGGCGGAGGATAAAATGCATGTGCCAGGACACCGCCAGGGCCATCGAAACTACTTCCATCTCCATGGTTGCCACTTACAAAACGAATCTTTATATGCGGGTTACTTGCAAAGGGTATTTCAGTAAAAGTGAGGGGAGTTACCGCACTCCACAAACCAAGCGCCTGTGAAATCGCAGCTCTTACCTGAGCCTGGGTAAGGTCTGATGAAAAGTTTTGAAAGCCATAAGTTAAAGCGTTTGTTGTCCATTTATTTCCCTGCGCCACAAATTCAGCCGTATCAGGAAAGCCACAGCGGGGCCGGTTCATCAATGCCAGTGTGGGATCATCCAACGCCCCGGTAACTTCAAGGTCATTAAACTCCTGGAATTTTTTCAATGCTTCAACGGTGTTATGATCAAACTGACCCATGGTTTCAGGAGAAGATGGCAATGCCGTTTTCAGCGCTATGCCTGAAAATTCAGTGTCAACCTGGTCTTCAAAATAGCCGAATTTAGCAAGGTAATTTTGAAGGCGTTCCACGTCATCGCCCTGGGAACCTTCCATTAAATTGGCAGACTGAGGTACGTATTCTTTTGAAGCTGTTTCATGCACCGCTTCCTGGATAGTCATTGTTTTTTTCTTTTTCATTATAAATAATTTTAGCGTAATGTTTAATGGAGTATTGGAATTTAACCTGAATAAGTCAGGTGAAGTTTCCAGGAACCTGGTAACTCAATTGTTTTTACCGGATTATTTTCAGTAGCAATACCTGCTGACGACTCATTCATATCGCCGGTGGGCATTTCGCCAACACCTGATGGCTTTTGATCATTGGAGAAGCCTGCACTTTCTGTCATGTCTCCGGATGGCATTTCGCCCGTTCCAGATGCCATCTGATCACCAAAATCATCGGTGGAATCAGTCATATTTCCAGGTGGCATTTCACCACCCGCAGGCATTTGATCTGAAAAATCAGCAGTCATGTCGTTCATATCTCCCGGTGGCATTTCACCACCCGCCGGCATTTGGTCACTAAAATTATCAGTACTTTCTATCATGTTTCCCGGTGGCATTTCACCACCAGAGGGCATCTCGTTTTCCAGATTGATCATGTTGTTACCCATAGTTTTTAGTTTTAAATTGTAAGGAATAAATGTTTGATTTGAACAGATTAAATAATATAATAAGGGAAGTTTAATGGCAATAATTTGGGGATTTGGGGTAGTAAGATATATAATAATAATATAAAATGCAAGCATTAAATTATCGGGAAACACGTATAATTTTCCGAATGATATAGGATCATCACATGCCGATAAAACACCTTCAGTCATTCATGAAATGAGCAAAAGATATAGCGAATAGACTATTGTATAAAAATCTCCTGTTCCAATACTTTTTTGTGGCGGTGAATAAGCGCTAATAGCAATTGAATGGATTTTTCAGTTGTAGTTGAAATATTGCCTGCCCGGTACAATTGCTTATTGTACAATGCCCGGTTTCCGTATTTTACCAGGTAGGCTTCCGTTTGAGATGGGAGAAAAAAGTTAGCCCGGTTACCGAGGTGCTTTTTAAATTCATGGAGGTAGATATTGATGCCTTCAAAATCGAGGTCGCCAAAATGAAGGTATGGATTGGGTATGGCCTGTAACCACTTCACCAGGTCATTGCTTTGAGGGTACCTGCTTACAAACAATGGCTGGATATCTTTAAAAAGGTATTGCTGCTGTTTTATTTTTCTGAAGTTCTCCGCATTTTCAATACCCACGATGGTTATGGATGGATCGGGTGTGAAATTTTTATAATCATGAATAAATGTGAAACTGCCTGGCAATGGATTTAACATAAATGGTTTGCCGAGCATTAAACAGGGAACGGGTTCGTACACATTGGCAAGAAAACCACTGAATGTGCGGATATTTTTCAGCTTTGAATCACCCGAGATTAATACAGATCCGGAACGGGTCAATTCTTCATTCAATTGCTTTTCAATATACAAATCCAGGTTACCAATGCCAAAATGATTGTGCAGGTATGCATGCAGGACAGTAGCATCCGGCAGATAAACCTGCGACCTTGTTTTACTTAACTGTTTTTTGAAGAGAACGCCATCATCCAGCATTTTATTCACCACCGAATGTTGCATCAGCGATGCCGAAATTAACTGCCCCGGCTGTAATAACTGTTGTAGCTTTTGGGCGATATGGAGCGGCAGTTTCATTCAGCGGTTGCCAGGTGAGTGATGATTCTCTTAATACGGGTATTGCGTTTGTTGTCTTTTTCCAGCTTGTAAATATGCCGGTAGTTTAAGGCGTTGTTTTCTGTAGGCGATCCGTTGATCAGCAAGATATTCCGGTCGTTGGCAAATTGCAGAATACCTTTGATATTATTGGGATGCAACTTACCAATTTCGTCCATCATACAATGCAGCCTGAACTCTTTAAAACGCTTACTGGCGCCTTCCTTAAACACATTCAATAACATAATGTTGATCATCGCTTTCACCAACACATCCGTTCCCTCCGATCCAACATTTGATAATTTTTCCACCCACCCGGTATCATTCTGATTTTCCTCTACCCTGAATTTGAGTTCGAAAGAATCGGACAAAGCAATCGTATCCTTCCGGTATTCTGTTATTGCCTTGCTAAGTTGTTTCAACAGGTCAATGGCTTTTTTATTCTTGCTTTCCTGGTCGGTGGATGAAAACAAGTTGAGCCCGCCGATATCAAAACTATGTTCATCATTGTATTTTTTAATTTGCAGCAGCAACTGCACCACCCTGTTGGCGCTTTCGTCGATACGCAGTTCAATCTTCCGGATAGCGCCCACAAAATTTTTGTTCTCAAAATCGCGGTTGATATTGCTGATCACTTTCTGAATATCACCCGTCTTCGACATCAGGTCGCCGGTTTCCTTTCCTACCAGTTTTATCACATTGGCAAACCGTTCGTTCACCCTCCTTTCATATTCATCAATTTTACTGTTGTTGATAAATTCGTTCAGCTCTTCCGCAAATTCCTGGTAGCCATGTTTATCGCCTAACATCTCCGGGAATTGAAAAATATTTTGTGCAGAAAAATTGCCCAGGAATTTATTGGCGGCTTCTTTCAAATCATCCAGCCGCTTGATGGCCGTATAGTAACAGTGATTCACTTCATCAATCAGTGTACGGCAATCTTTCTCGTTCTTGTACATTTCCTTTTCCTCGGTGTATGCCGCAGGCAGGCTCAGGTAACTTTCCGTTTGCTGAAAACGGTAAAATGCTTTCATGTCTTCCTCCAGTTGACTCAACTGTTTCTGTAACTGTAACAGCCGCTCATTTAGGTTGTTGCTGGTCTGCTGGAAGGCTTCTTTCTGCAGGCGGTATTTTTCAGCTTCGGTTCCATATTGTTTTTCAAGCTGGGCACGTTGCGATCTAAAACTGTCTGCCTTATCGATCAATTCCTTTTTATCTTTTTTATATTCAGCGGCAAGGTCGCGGTTGTCTTCAATAAACTGCAGTTCCGTCTTTGTTTGCCGGATCAAATTTTCAATTGACTCCAACCTTTTGGTATCGGCGCCTTTACCGGCTAATGCCTGTTGCCGCCTCTTCCGTAGTTCCTGTTCCTCTACCTGCCAGTTTGCTTTAAATATTTTAATCGCTTCGTTGATGGTTTCCAGTTTCTGATCAAGTTGCTGGTCAATGGTGCTGAGTTTTTTTGTATGCTCCCTGTCCTTCGCCTTCAACTGCTTTTCCAGTTCCTTTTCAATTTGCTGAGCTGATAATTGTGCCTGCGCCAATGCCTCGCTGGCCTTTGCAATGTTGGCATCAATGGCCGCGATGGCTTCCTGCCGGGCTTGCTTCGCTTTCTGTTCCCAATCCTTCACCTGCAAACGGGCCTGCTGTAATTGCAGGCTATCCTGCTCTTGTTTATATTGTTTTTCCAGGAAGCTGTCCTTTGCTTCTTTAACCTGCGGCTGGTATTTCTTCTTTAGCTTATCTAATTGTTGCACCTGCTGCTTAAGCAATGAATCCAATTGCTTTTGCTGATCGGCCACCATTTTTTCCAACCGCTTTAATTCTGATTGATATGCAGCCAGTGATTTTACTTTCACCGGCAAATCCTGCAGGCTCAACTCAATTCCATATAAACTGCTGTTGGTTCCTTTGCTAATCTTCGGATTTAATGAGGTGTCGAATAAAACCTGTTCGGAGATCGCTTTACCAATGTTGTCTTCCCAACCTGGTTTATTTTTGTTTAACCAACCGTATAAGGCCTGTTCACTACCCGCCAATTTTTCGGTGATGGATTGAATCATTTCCCTGTCTGCAACCAGGTTAGCCTCTAATTTTTCCTGCTGCCGTTCAGTAGATTGCTTTGCTGATTTTTCATCCAGCTCCCATTGCTTTTGCAATGTTTCCACAAGCATCTTAAAATTCTTTATTTCATTTTCATTTTCCCGGATAGCAAGCTTGTACTGAGCTTCGGTGTCCAATGCGCTGGCGGATTCTTTTTCAAAAAAACGCTGGTGCGTAATGGTGGCTTTTTTGATACGTTCCTGCTGCAACATATTTTGCTGTTGTTCTACAGCTATGTTCGACTGCTCAATGGCCTCCTTATTTTGAAGCCGGATAACGGCCAGTGTTTTCTCCAGCGAGTTGCGGATGGCCTCCTTTTCGATGGCAGCCTGCTCCCGGTGGTTGATAATATCTTCCTTTTTGGTTTGTTCAAACTGCCGGGCGGCTAGTTCCAAACCGTTCAACAAACTATCGAACTGGAGCGTAACCTCCGAAAAATGGCTGGTGAGCACCTGTTGTTCCTGTGTATACTTTTGAAAATTATTCTCCAGTTCTTTCTTTTTGCTGATCCTGTCAATGATGTTTTCTATTTGTAGCTTTGCATAATAATCTGATTTTTCCTTTGCCTTTTTTATATCGCTATCCAATACACTGATTTCCCCTCTTATCTTTTCGGTTTTGGTTCTATATCGTTGTTCTGCGGAGGTGGCTTTTTCTGTGATATCATCTCTTTCTGTATCCAGTTTTTCTTTTTTCTCCAGCAGTTTGGGTATGGATCTTTTTACCTGTGCTACGGACCATGCCAGTTGCAAAGCGAATTTATTTTTTTCGCTTTCCAGGTGTTTAATAGCCAAATGATTCTTTACCACATTCTCCGCCTGCTTCATAATATGCGGCTGCTTGTACAAGTGGATATCGTTCAGTTGGTTTTCAAAATTTTTGAGGTGATGGGTATAGCTCTGAAGGTCAATGCTGATCTCCTCTTCATTCAACGACATGATAATCGTTTGCTTGATAAATTCCGCTTCCAGCTTGCTGTTTAGAAATACATTTTGAATAGTGCGGGGAATATTCTGGTATTGCTTGCTTTGCAGCAGTGCGTATTTTACAAATTCTTTTTTACCTGTTTCGGTATTGCCATACAGGATGTCGCGGTACTCTTCGTACCGGTCAATTTTTCGGCTGTTGTCAATCCGTTTCGCATCCAGCAACTGCCGTATATCTTCCCATTTTTCAAAGGCCCGGCCATCGGCTGAAATATAGTGTTCCCGCTGGTAGGCGCCATCTATAAACCGGAAGCAAACCTTACCCTGGCTCTTAAAAGCAAGGATACAAAAGGGTGAAGTTTCCCTGGCTACCTCGTAAATCAAATACGAGTTCTGGTAGGGAAAATAATATTCAGCAAAATTTTTCTTTTCTTTGGAGATACCCAATTTGAGTGTATCCGCATTATAAAAAAATAAGATGGCTCGCAGCAAGGTACTCTTTCCCACACCCTGCGTACCAATCAGGTGAACATTGCCATCTACCATTACTTCCGCATACGGTATGGTGGCACTGTTGATAAAAACTACTTTATTTAGAAATCTCATTTCCTGTTTCTTCTTGTATTTGAATCGTTACGATTAAATCTTTGATATAATTGAAGGAGGCCAGCACTTTGTATTGTTGCATGATCTCATTCTCCAGTTCCACAAAGCCGGGTGCTACCAGTTGTTTATCAATCAGGCTGGTGATCCTTTCCTGGTAACTACCGTCGCCGGTTAGCCGCTTCATGATCTCCAACTTATCTTTCAGGCTGGCATCAATTTTCACCTGCACCAAAATATCGGATGGAGAAAAGCGGAAGCCCGGTGCAAAGCTGTTATTGAACGCCATAAAAAAATCCACTACATCCACCCAGCGGTAGGCTTGTTCAATTTTGCTATCCAATGTAGCTTTCGCTTCATTCCTTGAAAAGTAAAAGAATTCGTCTCCCCTTTCCAGTACAAAGTTGATGGCGATAAAATAATTGTACAGGTCATCAAACTGCTCGTCAATAACATTGTATAGTTTGCGGATACCATCCTCCACGCTGTTGCTGCAGATGAATTTCCCTTTACTTAAGGAATCAAAAATATCGGCTGTGTATTTAGTTGTCATGTGCCCCCGGCCCCTAAAGGGGAGGTCTTCAAACAGTATAATGCTTTCGAACTCCCTTTAAGGATTGTTTAGAATGTTATTTATTTGTAATCAAATTATTTTTTTATTCACCGCTGTTTATGAATTACTGTTTTGTTTAAGTAGCATCGCAGCCGATAACTATCAGCTTTTTACTTCATAACCATTCATTTTCTTCAAGCCACTTTATTAATTTTTAATTCTTTCATTAAAAGGAAAATTTTTCATCAACTCCCTTTTGCCTCAACCCTTTTACTGTCATCATTCCTCATAAACTGCATTTTCACCCCTTTAGGGGATGGGGGTGCATTTTCACCCCTTTAGGGGATGGGGGCGGTTCGGATACACCATTGCATACTCCACCATTTCATCATTTTGAAAAATATCCTTTACATTCAGTTCCTGTTCATACATCGAAATCATCTGGCAAAAGATGGTGATCTTTTCTTCATAGCTTACATCCCGCTCGTAATGGTATTGCATGATGTAACTATACAGGTGATGGCCGGATGCTATAAATCCTCTTTTAATTTCTTCCAGATCGATGAATATTTCTTCTTCGATGCCGGGTAACAGGTCATCACTGGCGATGCTTTCCGCAATGGGCATTTTCGATTTGCCAATCTGCTTCATTCTGCCGGCTACCTTTTCAATCATTGCCCGCCCTTCGTCCGATTGTAAATAATCAAGTGATAATTTCAACGGGTAGGCAGGCCGGCTTTCATACATCACATCATTGCGTGCCATCAGCAATGGAATGATATTGGTTTTTGCTTTTAACTCAAACTGGTCCTTCAGGTATTTCACCTGTTTAATTTTTTCGAGCATGCGGCTCTGGTGTTTTACCTGGTTCAGGTAATCAATAATTTGCTTCTGCGTTTCAATCAGGTTGTGCCGGCTTTCGGTTAACTGGTTGCGCAATTGTGTTACCACCTGCTTCAACTCCTCATCCAGGGCTGTTATAAAAAAGGTAACTTCTTCTTCGGATACCAGCAATTCCGTTTGCTCTATTAATCTGTAAATGGCCCTTCGTTTTTCATCAAATGCTTCGAGGCGTGCAATTTTTATGGCGTAATTGGGCTCGGCTTTAAATGCGTTTTCAATGTTCCGGTTAAGGTCAACAATATTTCGCAATGTAATGCGCCCGATTTTGCGCAAGGCAGCCTTTACCTGTTTAAGATAAGTGTATTTCCGGTGTTCATTATTCTCCTGCAGATAGAAGTTGATATGCTGCTTTACCAACTGTATATTTTCATTAATGTACGAAGTGTTGATTTCTTCGTTCACCTCCAACACCTGCTCAAAGAATACCTGGAACTGCTCGTCTATTTCGAGGAACGGCCCGTTTTTACGAAGTATTCCTTTCACGCAAAGGGTCTCTATACGGTCTTCATCCAGTAATTCCAGCGCATGATCCATTTTATAGGCAAACGATTTCCGCTTTTCAAACATTTCCACCAGCAGCTCTTTCGACCACACCAGTGTGTTGATCAGCTCTTTTATGGATTGAAAATGGTTCATGCTGGATCGCCCGTTAAATGTGGTTATTTTTTGAGCGGCAAATATACTGCAATGCCAACTGAAATTGGTTTTAGCTTAGTGCTAAGGAGATTCAACCTTACCGAATACATTTGGAGCCGTGTTTGCAGGAAACCAGCACAACTGGTATAAAAATTAAATATGTAGGCACTGGTTGATTATATTATCAATGGGTAAGATTTATTTAAACCGTTGAACGATATACAAACCGCTCAGTACAAATACAACACCCAGTACGGTATATAAATTAACCGGCTCATTCATCATTACGCGGGCCAGAGCAAAACCAAAAACAGGGCATAAAAAGAGCCAGTAGGAAGCCTTTACCGTGTTTTGCTTTATCAAATACAACCACAGTACTACCGCCCCGATAGATACCGGAATAGCCAGCCACACCACTGATTTCCAAAATTTAGGGTCGTATACATTTTTATCCGAATGATAAGTTAGCAGCAGAACGGGTAGTAAAAAAACACCTCCGATGATTGTTTGCCAGCCATTGATGGTTAGTATCTGCAAGTCACTCCATTTTACACGGGCATAGTATACCGTGCCTACCGAGTATGCGATCATACTAATCAATAATATACCAATGCCTGCCGGGGTAGCAAAGCTGTTTTTCAACAACGGGTAGGCTGCAATCAGCACGCCTGCAAAACACAATACCAAACTCAAAATATTTTTAACCCGGATTTTATGTGACAACCAAACCGCCGCTATCAATGCAATAAAAACCGGGTTAATAGCTACTGCAAGGCTTCCCAAACCTGCCGATATATGTTGCATGGCTATCACATACAGGCCCAGGTAAATTGAAATATTCAGCAGGCCATAAATACACAATTGCCCCCACTCCTGCTTTTGCGGTAGCCGGTTACCTCTTATAACATGCGTGATGAATAGCATAATAAAACCTGCGATAAAAAAACGGGACGTTGCAACTACGAAGGGCTGCGCCGACTCCAATCCAATTTTGGTAGCTACAGATGCTGATGACCATAAAACGGCAAAAGCCATTCCCGCTACAATAAATTTCCATTCAAGCGATTTACCAGGTGCTGTTATTTTTTTATTGGAGTTAGATTGATCCAAAATATTCTTATCGGGTGACCGTATAATTTTATGGGTGTGTTAAGTGTTGCAAAACTAAATGGAAATTAAGATTTCCTGATGTAAAAAATCATGTTTGTTGCGCTGCAAAATATAGCTTTTCCTGAAACTTGTTCCCTTCCGGCCATAATTGATGAGGCCTGTTCCAAAGCGTTTAATCTTTACCTGGTTTTCATTAAAACCGTATGCGGCTAATATGCCATTTAGGATTCGTGTTTTTTGATCAAACGGTTGGCTATTCCCATCTCTTTAAAATTTCGCCTAAAGGTAAAAATGAAAGCCTACGCAATAGATCATAAACCACTCAATAATCATCATTTAGTGCAAACACCTTTTTCCGGTACATCCACTGTCCGCCTGTAAAATCAGGGAACTCCACTGTCTGGTTACCTGATTCAACTGATTGTTCACTTAGTGGCGTAATGGCGCTCCAGGCCGCAGCATCATATACATCCATCTGCGTAGCGGTTTTCCGTTTGGCGGATTCTATAAAAGAGTGAATCACAAAAAAATCCATGCCACCGTGACCTGCACCTGCCGCGTCTTTGCCATATTTCGCCCATAAGGGATGATCGTATTTTTCGAACCATTCCTTTTGAGATTCCCACTGGTGCGGTTTTGATTTTCCTTCAATATGAACACTTTGGTTTAGATCCATCCATAACCCTTCGGTGCCCTGTACCCGAAAGCCCAATGAGTAAGGCCTGGGCAAATTGGTATCGTGTTGTAACAAAATGGTTTCGCCATTGGCGCACCTAATGTTGGTAGTAACCACATCCCCCAGCTTAAAAGTTATTTTGGCATTGGGATGTGTTTCGCCGCAGGCTTTTACAATGTGGTTGTGCAATCCTCTTGCTTTGGAAGAAAATGTACAAAGGTTAATAAAACGATTACCCCTGTTGATATTGATATTGTGTGCAATTGGCCCGATGCCGTGTGTAGGATACAAATCGCCATCGCGGTAAATGGAATGGTGGGTGCGCCAGCGGGCTTCCGACCATGCCTTATCTCCTATTTCACAGCCATGGCCATATGCATTTACGCCGTCATTGAATTTAACTTCCCGAAGGTCGTGCTGGTAACCACCCTGCAGGTGTATCAGTTCGCCAAACACGTTTTGACGAACCATGTTTAACACTGCCATTACATCTCTCCGGTAACAAACGTTCTCGAGCATCATAACATGCCCATTGTATTTTTCGGCGGCTTTTACCACATCCCAGTGATCCTGCAATGTAATGCCCAGCATTACTTCCGTGCCCACGTATTTTATTCCTGCTTCCAGTGAGCCTATGATCATTTCCTTATGCCATTCCCATGGGGTGGCAATGATCACTGCCTCTATTCCTTTTTTCTCCAGCATTTTTTTCCAGGCATACAAATCCCCTGTATAAATTTCCGGCATTTTTTTGCCCGACTTTGTAATGATTGATTTGCTGGCGGCCAGCATCCGGTCGTCAATATCGCAAATGGCCACCAGTTCCACATCGTCTCTTCTCAATACCAGTTCAAGGTGATTCTGCCCGCGGAGGCCAACACCAATCATAGCGACTTTTACTTTTGGTTCGCTGTTAAAAGCCATTAAACTTTCATTGGGGAAAATTGCCATGGAAGCTGCAGCTACGCCTGCACTTTTGATGAAATCTTTTCTTTTCATAAGAAGCTATTTATTGGTAAACTATAATTCAATGTCGTTGACTTAAGGAAATAGACCTAAAGTTATTTATTAAAAAAGAGTTCTTTGACAATTTTTGTAAAACATTTGTGGTTATTTTTGGTGTATAAGATTATAGGGGCTATTGC
>JANPIJ010000373.1:0-24552 GCA_031424955.1 Ferruginibacter sp.
ACATGCAAAATTATCTAAACGAATTTTGTTATAAATTTAATAGGAGAAAACATGGTAGAACGTTATTTCATAGCTTCCTAAACGTGGCAACTTCCTATTCATGGTATGCTCAATGCACCTAATAGCGGATAGTCATTAATAAAACTATATACAACCAGGTTGATAAGCAGGATGATTTTTATTTCCATGATCCCCGTTTTAAGTATTGGTATTAAAGGAGAACATAAAGTTCGCTCCGCGATTCCGCCTGGCAAACAGGCCTGGTAATGAATTGTAAATATGGATGTTTGAATTGTAGTATCAGCCGGCAGAAAAAGGGAAGAATAACAGTTGATAAATGGAACTGGAAGAGAATTACCCCGAGGAACGAATTCAGAAATCCTTACCCAAGCCATTAAACACGTATTAGAAATTGGTGAGATTCGCAAATTAAATCTGCGATTAAAATCCGCCGCGGCGGATTGAATATGAGAAGCCGTGGGTGGAACCCATGGTTACTCATAAAATGTTTTAACAACCCCAACGGGGTTGAATATAAAGCGCAATGGTTCAATCCGCCGCGGCGGATTATTAAAAACGAAACATGTCAACCCCGGGTTTTACCCGGGGCTACTCAAATTAAACCCTTGCAGGGTTTTATGCAACGATTTTAATTTGCGAAGGATCAGGAGTTCTGGAATTAAAAATACAAGTGAAACTATAAATGATCTTCAATGTTCAGCAAGGCAAAATACTGCAGACTGATGTATTGGCCGTTTTTTATTTCACATTCCCGGTGTGTACCTTCATAGTTAAAGCCGAGCCGCAGTAAAAGTTTGGTGCTGCCATCGTTTCCGTCTTCCACCACGGCTACAATACGGTGTACTTTTAACTGATCAAAAGCATGACGGGTAATAAATGGGATACATTCACTCATAACGCCTTTCCCCTGGTGAGCAGGCAAAAGCCAGTACCCGATTTCGATATGATGGTGCTGCTTATTCCAGTCGTTAAAACCACAGGCTCCAATCAGTTCGGCCGGGTTATCTTTATAACAAATGGCCCACCATATACCTGTATCCGTTGATAACAGGCTATTGTAAAAATCCATCTGCGCCTGCGTAGATTCCATTGTTGTGTAAGAAACACCATAATGCCTGATGATATCCGGATGAGAGAGGCCTTCGAATATTTTTACCTGGTCAGCAGCAATAATTTTTCGAAGCAGGAAGCGGCTGGTATTTATTTCCGGAAACATAGTGCGAGATTGAATGACAAAAATAGCTACTATAATTATCCAACCATTCGTTCAGCCATAAAGCTAATTTTTTTTGGGCAGATAAAACTTTTAAAACCAGGAAGGAACGCTATCGGTAGTAGCGTTCCTACTGTTATTGTCCCCTGTCAAATTATGCTGCTACCCTATTTCATTCAATAAAAAAAAGTGCTGCAAAAAGAAAAAATTTTTCATGACGAGCTGGTTAAACAATTACGATTCCACTTTGGATAATAGGTACCTGGTCATAAATATTCCAAACCCGCCCCCTTCGTTCGGGCTCAATGTAAAGGAAGTAACCTGGTCAATCTTCCATCCTTCATCAGTGTAATTTTTGAGGGTTTTTAATACCTGCTCCTCATTAAATTTTATGTTTTTAAAATTGATACCCGCTATACTAAAAAGGTTTTCAAGCTCCGATTCCTTTTGCGAACCGTCAGGATTGGTAATGATCATTTTTGAACGGCCCAGTCCACCGGCTACCACCGATTCAACAGTATTGATCTGCATAAATTTTTTGTTGCCACCAGTTTTTGTATCCTGTGCAAACAGGCTGCCACCAAGGATTACCACTACAAGCAATAAAATTGAAATCTTCTTCATGTTGTTAGTTTGTTGTTTTACGTTTATTGTTTTATGTTTCCCGTTTACCGTTTTTTGTTTACTGTTTACTGTTATTATAACTTGTACACCATTCTTTTCACGCATTGTTAACATGCCTCCCATCATCTGTCATCACTCATTGCTCATCATTCATCATTCATCACTCATCACTCATTACTCATTATTCATTATTCATCGCTCATTCCTCATCATTGCTTTATAAACTCCACCCTCCTGTTCTGCGCTTTTCCTTCTTTTGTTTTGTTATCCCCTACCGCAACGGATTCTCCCTTACCGTCTGTTTCAATCCTCCCTTCATCTACCTTGTATTCGTTTACCAATGCCTCTTTTACCGCGGCAGCACGTTTTTTAGACAGGGTTAAATTGGCTGCATCGCTGCCGTCACTGTCGGTATGCCCGATGATTTTTACTTTAAAATCCTTGTACTCATTCAGCACGGTTGCTATCTCCTTCAATACACCACCCGATTCAGGTTTGATGGTAGCTTCGTTCACATCAAACAAAATAGCAGTGGTACTAAATTTACCTTCTTCCACCAGTTTATGACGGGTATCGGGCAGGCCCTGCGCCACTTTGATATTGCTTACATACATCCCATACTGATCATCCTTGTAATTCGTTTGCCCTACCTGGAATACCAACTGGTTCATTTTATAACCGGTGCCTACACCTTTAGGCACGTCAAATGCTTTGGCTTCATTAACCCAGATACGGTACCTTTCCTTTTGCACCTGTATGGCGATGTGCATTGGCCTGCCATAATATTTTTCGATTCCATCGGCCGATTTCAAATCACTGTTGAACCAGGATTTATTATCAACGAAAGACTGCACCCTGATTTTGCTGTTCTTAAATTCGCCGGGGTTGATGGTGGCGATTACGGCGGCATATTTTTTAAACCCTTTTAAATATTCATTGCCGGTAGATGATTCTCCATTGGTAGCAAAAATGCCAATGGAGAATTCAGGGTACATCCAGCCATTATTTTTCAATTGCATCACCACATCAAACTCAACCGTATAATTTTCACTCAGTTCTTTTTCATTGCTGGTTAAATAATTAAAGGGCTGGTGCATACGCAGCCATTTGCCGGGAATGCTTTCCAACGTGACTACTTCGCCGGTACCGTTTGTATTCCAGCCTGTGGGCAGTTCACCGATCGCTTCCTGGTCAAAATTATCATAATAAACAACCTGTTCTCCCGCAATAAAATCGTACCTGGACAAACCGCCAATAGCCGGGGCAGTTTCTTTTGTTTCCGGCTTCGTTTCTCTTTCGGGACTGGCTGCGGCCGGAGAATCCTTGCCTTCTGCTTTATCCAGTGTTTGATCAATCGCCTTATCGATCTTATTATCAACCCGCTGGTTTACTTTATTCTTTACTTTATTGAATACGCCTCCAATCTGCGCTTGCGAAATAAGTGGAATTAAAGCCACCACCAGGATAATCCAACATTTTTGTTTCATAATTGCTGTTGTTAGAAAACAAAAATATTATCACGTATTGGTTCCATGCAATCAAAAAGCATGAATTGAATGATTAGAAGTATGAATTGAATTTTATGGCGGTGGTTATTGTGTACTTCCTTCTGGCCGGACTCCTTTCTCATCACCCAAATGGTTTAACAAGGCTTTTTCCTGGCCGCAGGCCTGGACATATTATATCAACAAGCTTACTGCTCTGCAAAAGCCTGTGTAATAGTCAGCCGGGGGTAGCAGGCGCTTGGGATTCCACATAAACCACGCAATCGCAAGGCTAAATTACACCCTTCCAATTATAGCAATTTTCAATTAACTATTATTTTCAGTAAATTTACAAAGTGAGACAAAGGCATTATTTAGATACATCTGTTTTTGGTGGATACTTCGATGAAGAGTTTGCTGAATTTACTATTCCATTATTTGAAAGACTAGCTCGGGGAGAATTTATGCTACTTTTTTCATCGGTAACTCAAGATGAACTTGAAGGTGCTCCGAAAAATATTCGCGATCTGGTAACAAAAATAAAAAAAGAAAATACCGAGTTTATTGAAGCCACTGATGAAGCAGTAAATTTAGCAACAGAATATATTGCAGAGAAAGTAGTGGGACAAACTAGTTATGCAGACTGTTTACATATTGCTTTAGCAACTATTACCAGAGCTGATTATTTAATAAGTTGGAATTTTAAACACATAGTAAATGTGCAAAGAATTATAGGTTATAATTCCATCAACATAAAAAATGGATATAAGCAATTAGAAATTCGTTCACCAAGAGATTTTATGAATTATGAAGACAACGACTGAAAAACAATTTGACGCGGTAAAATTTATGCGTCAGCAAAGAGATAAATTAAGTGAGAAAATGTCTAAAATGACAAAGGCCGAAATAGTTGAATATTTTAAGCAACAGAAATTTCATACCACAACAAAGCCCAGCGCATAACAGGCTAACGACTATTTAAATGCAACAGTTCAGGATGCAACCGAACCCGATAAACGGAAGCCCTTTTTATCTTCTTCCGGCTTTGCCGGTATTGATTTGCCTGATTCTTTTACTGCAATCAAGGTTATAATTGCAGACAGAAAAAGAGAACCAGCCATGAAAATATAAGAGGCACCAAATCCACCGGTACTGCCATTTAAATACCCCACGAGGTAGGAGCCGGCAAATGACCCGAGGGCTCCAAAACTGTTTATCAAAGCAATAGCACCTCCCGCAACATTGCGTGGTAAAATTTCTGTAATGATGGCAAAGAACGGCCCATAAGGAGCGTACATGGCGCCGCCTGCAATAATCAGCAAGGTATACGACAGCCAGAAATTACTGGTGCCGGTTAAGTAAGATCCGTAAAATGCTATGGCGCCGATTAGCAGGAATGGCCAGACAAATATTTTACGTTTTAAAGTCTTATCCGAAAAATACGAAGCACTGATCATACCGATAATGGCCAGTACAAAGGGTACGGAGGAAAGCCAGCACGTTGTTACAAAATCCGCATCAGGTGCGGCATTGATGATGGAAGGAAGCCACATCACAAAGCCATACACACCAATGCTCCATAATGCATATTGCAGGCACAATAAAATAACGGTGGTTGATTTGAATGCTTCGGCGTAATTTTTCACCGGCTTAATGCCCTGCTGTTCCAGTTGCAGTTGTGCTTCCAAACCATCTTTCTCCGGATCGGTTAACCATTTGGCATTTTTGGGAGCATCTTCCACCAGCCGCCACCAAAAGAATGCCCAGATGATGGCAGGCAATCCTTCTATGATAAACATCCAGCGCCAACCTACTGAACGGATTAAATAGCCGGATAAGATAGACATCCAGAGTAAGGTGGCGGGATTACCAAGAATCAAAAAAGTATTGGCCCTCGACCGCTCTGATTTTGTAAACCACCGGCTCAGGAATACCAGCATGGAAGGCATCACCGCACTCTCTACCACACCCAGCATAAACCGGATAACAATCAGCATATTAACATTGCTGATCATGCCGGTGGCCATTGCCAATGCGCCCCATAAAATCAACGACCAGAATATCAGCTTCTTTGCGCTTCTGTTGGCGGCATACAACGCACCCGGGATCTGGAAAAAGAAATAACCTAAAAAAAACAGTGAGCCCAACAGGGAGGAAACAGATGCGGTAATGTTCAGGTCTTTCGCCATCCCGCCGGCAGCTGCAAATCCAAAGTTCGCCCGGTCCAGGTACGCCAGGCTATAAGTGATAAAAGCGATAGGAATCAGGCGGTACCAGCGCTGTATGGCAATTGTTTTACTCATTGTTAAATAACCTGAATTGTTATTGAAGGATTTTTAATGCTACGAGGTTTACCATGTTCTTTTACTCATTACTTTATCCAGTTCGGCCCTGGTCATCTTTCCCAGTTCGGGATGCTGGCCAAGCCATTTAAGAAATTCCGTTTTAATATCGTCTGTCCACTGGCTGTCTATCTGCCCGGTTGAGTAGCGGTTGGATTTAACCATTTCAAACCCGAATTTATCTTTCCTGATTACAAACTCAGCGGTAGTAACAACTTGTTCGGCCAGGTGGGCCGGCACAAACAAAACCCCTTCCTGCCTTGCGATCACCAGGTCGCCGGGCAATACCATTACATTGCCGATTCGTATGGGGGTATTTAGCCCCATCAATACCATCTCCTCCAAAAAAGATGGATGAAAATCACGGACAAAAGCATTGAATCCTTTCATCTCCTTTATCTCCTGCAGGTCGCGGGATGCACCATTAAAAACCACGCCATTACCAGACTTGCTGAAAATGGAAGTGGCCAGAGTAGATCCCATCAACGTACCGCCGCCAATTTTACCAAAGCCATCGGCAACATACACGTCACCTTTTACCAGGGTTTCAATGGGCCACGAATTGGTATTTCCTTTTCTTCCATCTCTTGCAGTGCCCCGTCCCTTTATATTTCGTTCCACATCCGGGCGACTGGGCATAAACATGGCCGTTACCGCCCGGCCAATTACCGGCACATTGTCTTCAACCATTTTCCAGCCGCCTTCAAACTGGTTCAAATAGCCTTCGTTTTTCAGCACCGTCCAGGCATCATCAATATTAATGAATTTTGCCCTTACCAATAAATCATCTTCAACTTTCGGGCGTCCATCTGCAAAGCGTTCACCCCGCCATTCAGAAGTTAAAAAAATCAACTCCTCTTTTGGCATCGTTTGAGCAACCAGCAAATTTTTGAAATGAACGGTTACGAGAAACGACAATACAATAAATCGGTAAAATTTCATCCTGTACAGTTTAAAAATCATTTTTATGAAGTAAAGTGTCGGCTTGCAAATTCCCTGGTGAGTCACCCCCAAAGGGTGACTCACCAGGGAATTTGCTTCATTGAGCAATTGAGCCATTAAGCAATCGAGGCATTTATTCTAATGTCCTTCCTTTTCCAAATAAGCTTCAATATCCTTTTGCGTAATGGCAAGCTTCTTCGGGTATTTAGCCACCCATGCCCTGAATTCGTTCTTAATATTATCTGCCCAGTCTCCATGTATCTGGCCGGATGGATATTTACCCTGTTGTAACAGCAATCTTTCAAACTCATCTCTTAAAGCAGTCATCTCCGAAGCAGCTACCAATTCTTCTACCAGGTAAGCGGGGATAAACACTACCCCATATTCATTGGCAAACACCACATCTCCGGGGAATACTGTAACCTGCCCAATGCGGATGGGGATATTGATGCCCGTTGGTGTCATATCTTTTATGTAAGACGGATCATGTCCTTTTACCCAGGCATTAAAACCTTTGGTATCTTTTAACTCCTGCATATCCCTAACAGAGCCGTAAAAAATTACGCCCTTCCCTGTTTTGCCGTTGATTGCATTTCCGAGACTTGATCCAATCAGGGTGCCATCCTTCACCTTGCCATATCCATCTGCTACATAGATATCTCCCTTCGTTAAAATATCAATGGGCCAAATGTTGATGCCTCCTTTTTGAGAGCGGCCTTCCGCCTTTCCCACTGTTCGGATAAGGGTATCCAGGTCGGGCCTTGAGGGCATAAACTGCGCTGTTACTACCCGGCCCACCATTGTTTCTCCGGGCTTCAGAATAATCCAGTCTTTTTCTACCTGGTTACGAAAACCTTTCCTTCCCAAATAACCCCAGATTTGTTCCAGGGTAGCTTCCTGTAAACGCTCCAGTACAATATCAGGCACTTTAGGCCGGCCATCGGCGAATCGTTCGCCTTTCCATTCTGCAGTCAACGCTTTGATGTATTCAGGTGGTGCCCCGATGTGTTGTGCAGATGCAAAAAATGAGCATAAAACAAGTGTGATAAAAAACGCAGGTTTTTTAGTCATAACAAAATGTATAAATTTTTATGATGAATATGGATAGCAATGATTGAATCGTTGTTTTAATTCGTTTAGAAGAGAATAGCGTTATAAATATGACGAAAATTATTGTTAGTTCATGATTTTATTTGTAAAAATGTTGATTCTTCCTTTGAGTTCTACCAATATCGTTGCAACCACTGTCAGAACTTTAAAATGAACAACTGACATTCAAATTATTTTACGGTTGCTCATAATACAACTACATTTATTACCTGGAAGCATGGGATGCTATTTGCGCTCACTAATAATATCATTGGTAGCTCGGAACCAATTGTTTGAATTTTTTACCAATAACCCTTTGGTTCAATAAAAACTATTGCTTAAAAAAGAGTATCTTTTAGGATAATTTTTTGATGCACCGTGTTGCCAGGCTTTCAATAACAAACAATTTTTGGCAAGTGCAAGAATTCTATTCCGCCAGGGCGCACCCTCTTTTTATTACGTCACGGGTAATGAATCATCTTTCACCCAATTACTTAAAAATATAAACAGAATAATATGAAAAAGATTGTTGCACTTTTTTGTTTGTTATTGTTAATAACAACTTTTTTGTTTTCACAAAATATAGGCATTGGCACCTCAACACCAGTGATGGGGAAATTAGAAATAAAAGGTGTAGCGGGTAATGGCGCTACCGTAGCGGCATTTGGTACGGAGTCATCAGGTATTACGTTACAGCGAAACTGGCCCACTATTGGGTTTAATCAGTACAGGGATAACACGGCGGGTAATGGAAAGTTCATGTCAACAGGCTATGCGGCCATTCAATTTTTTGACCCGGGAAGCGGGGCCATGTTAATTGACATGCTGGGCCAGGGAACAACAGGATCATTAACAACCAGTGGCGTACGTGCCATCACGATTCTTAATAATGGAAATATTGGGATCCGCAATAACGGAGGCAATGCTTCTTTATGGGTTAGCCGCGGAAACAATTTTGAAGGAACGGCTGTTTTCAGCGGAACGTTCCACAATTCGCATTTCAATTATTCTACTGCCGAGAATACCTATATACGACCGGGAAAGGATAATGGCACCGTGTTTATTAATGATGTACCTGGCGGTAAAGTATCAATGGGAAATGGCGCTTCCAGGATAGGGATCAACACCGGTATTCCCGCTTACACATTGGATTTGTTCCAGGCTCCTGGTTCAGGCGGCATCCGGTTATTATCACCCGACTGGTACAATACGGACTGGGAATTGAGAAACGACATATACAGCAACACCAATCTAACTTCCTGCCTGGCATTCAGATACAACGGGGCTTTAATGGGATGGTTTCGCCCTACAGATGGAGGATATTCTTCAAATTCCGACAGACGGTTAAAAAAAGATATTATTTCTATGGAACCTGTCCTCGGCAAGCTGATGAAACTGGAACCCGCCAGGTATCATTTTATCAATGATGCCTCCCAACGAAATTGCATTGGATTGATCGCCCAGGATGTAAATGCATTATTTCCTGAAGTAGTGGATATAAGAAATGTTTATGACAGCACTACTAAAAACGCTGCGGACTGGTACGGTATGAATTATGCCGGTTTGGGAGTGCTGGCCATTAAAGCAATACAGGAGCAGCAAAACATCATAACGCAACAGCAACAACAAATTGATGCATTAACAAAAAGATTGGATGCTATAGAAAGAAAGAAAAATTACTGATTGTAAGTGTTCATAAAAGAAAACTCACAACCAGCAATTTTGATAATGGTATTCTATCAGTTTTTTACCCTGGTGGGATAAGGTGGCCGCTTCGGTTCTGCAGGCGGATTTTTTTCAAGTTCCTTTAACGCTACTTCGATGGCTTTTTGTAATTGCGGATCATTTCCTTTTATTACTTCGGAAGGCGTTTGCTCTACTTCAATATCCGGCGCCACGCCCTCATTCTCTACTACAAATCCATCCTTTGTCCAGATGGCAACATTGGGTGCGGTAACGCCTCCTCCATCGATAAACTCGGGGAAGCCGAGTATCCCTACCAATCCACCCCAGGTGCGTTTACCAACAATGGTACCTACTTTAAATTTGTGAAACATCCACGGAAGCATATCGCCACCCGACCCGGCAGTTTCATCCGTGATCATTACCTTGGGGCCCTGTATAGATGCACTCGGCGTTTTAAGGTCTTTCCCATAGCGCATGTTCCAGTAAGCCTGGAAGGGCCGCTGCAATAGTTCAATATAATAATCTGCCACCTGGCCCCCGCCATTGAAACGCTCATCAATGATGATGGCCTTTCTATCCGCCTGCGGAAAGAAGTAGCGTTTAAAATATTCAAACCCTTCCCCACCGGTATTAGGTACATATACATAGGCTACCCGGCCATTAGTAGCCTCCGTTACTTTCTTAAGATTCCCCTCCACCCAATCGCGGTTGCGCAGGCTTGCTTCATTATCAACGGGCACTACTTTTACAGTTCTTGAATCGGTATAATTCGGATTCGGTCCAATGGTGAGGTCCACAATTTTACCCGCAGTGGCTTCAAAATACCGGTACAAATTTTCAGCAGCAGTTACGTCCTTTCCATTAACCGCCAGGATATAATCGCCCACCTTCGCATTGATACCGGGTTCGGTTAAGGGTGACCGCAGGTTGGGGTTCCAGTTGAGCCCGCCGTAGATTTTTTTCAACCGGTAGCGATTGCCTGTGATGGTATAATCTGCTCCCAGCAATCCCCCGCTTACAGTAGCGGGGGTATGTAATTTCTCACCTGCTGCACTGATCCGGTGATGGCCCACGCCTAATTCGCTGCACATCCATTGTATCAAAGTATTGAGGTCGCTCCTGCAGGAAAGATCGGGTAAAAACCGGGCATACTTTTTCTTAATGGCATTCCAGTCGGCGCCATGCATGCCCGGATCATAAAAATAATCGCGGTTGATGCGCCATGCTTCATCCAGTATATTTGGCCATTCCGCCGCCGGATCAAATTTCACCTGAAGGTCTGCAACATTCAATGGGCCACCGGTACCTCCGGGCTTTTGACCCGTACTACTGATACCCCAATTGCCAGTTTTGGCATACAACATTTTTTTCCCATTAGCCGATATCACGTACCCGTCCATTTCCATTACTTCTTCATCCTTCCTTTTCTTCATATCAAATTTATGCAGGGTGCCCGAACCACTATTGTCATAGCCAGCGGAAATGTACAACAACTCGCCTGCTATGCCCATACCAAGACCGAAATAATTACCATCTTTAACCGGTATATCCAATATGCGGTTTTCAATACCCTCCAGGTCAATCCTTAATGTCCCCGGCTTTTTGGGAGCAGCAGCACTGTCTTTCTTTTCCTTTTTTTCTTTTTCATCCGGCTTTATTTCTTCTTCATCATTTTCTTTTGCAAAGGGTGAAATGGTTTCTTTTTGAAGCGTAACCAGGTAAATAGAATTGGACGAACGCATATCATTATTCGACTGATCGAACCAGTTGAGTACCGGCCCGGCGTTGGTGGAAGCAAAGAAAAACAGGTACTTTCCATCGCGGTCAAAAATGGGCTCTGATGCATCGCTTAGTCCATCGGTTACCGGGAAAACCTTATCCTGTTCCAACGAATACAACATCACTTTTTTAAAATAAGTATCTGTCACTTTGGTGTACACTATCCATTTGGAATCGGATGACCAGTCGCCGAATTGTTCCCGGAACGGGCCGGGTGCATACAATTCATCCGAATCAATTTTCTTACTAACGCCCGTGGCTACATCCAACAGGTATAAATTTCTTCCGTTATCAACATAGGATATTTTTTTGCCATCCGGCGACCAACGGGTGAAAGCGTAAAAGCCGGTACCCTTCAACGGTTTCACCTTTGCTTCCCCCTTGCCATCCTGCGATGCAATGTGCAGGGCATACTCGCCCGAAGCATCGGAAAAATAAGCAATGGATTTACCATCGGGTGACCATGCAGGGTATTTTTCGTGGGAGCCCGTAGTATTGGTGAGGTTGCGGGCATCTCCTTTTTCAGCGGGTACAGTTAATATATCGCCCCTGAAATCAAATACCGCTCTCGCCCCGGTTGGTGATATGGCAGCACTACGAATATATCTTCCGCCTTTTACAAAACGGGGACGGAGTTCCAGCAAATCGGCCGCTATGCCGATTGAAAGCTTTTTGGCATTTGCACTGGCAATATCATACAGGTGTAAATAGCCTGCCTGTTCAAAAATTATTTTACCGGCACCCGAAGACATATTGATGATGGGGAAGTCTTTAAAATGAGTGAGTTGCTTTATTGCACCGCTGGCAACAGCATAAGCAAAAAGATTGAATTCTCCATTGCGGTCGCTTAAAAAATAAATCTTATCCCCCACCCAGGTTGGTTCGGTATCGTTACAACCGCCATCCACTTGCGGAATTTTGATCACCGAATTATTTTGAAAATTGAACAATTGAATAGTAGAAATAGTGCCACCTCTATAATTTTTCCATTGCCGGAATGCTTCATACAGCGGTGTATACGCCATCGATTTACCATCGGGTGAGTAAGTAGCATGGAATGCATTGGGTATTTCCAGTTGCACAGGAAAGCCACCTGTGAGCGGCACGGTAAACAATTGTGTAAACCGGTTATTAAATGTTAACCGCCTGGATATAAACAACACGCTTTTACCATCGGGTGTAAAGCCTCTTACAATATCCGCACCGGGATGCCAGGTGAGCCTGACCGGGATGCCCCCTTCTGCCGGCACAATGAATACGTCCGTGTTTCCATCGTACTGCGCACTAAACGCAATCATGGTTCCATCGGGTGAAAAAACAGGATTTGACTCAGCCCCTTCGTCGACGGTTAAACGCTTTGGTTGCGTGCCATCCGCATTGGCCACCCACAAATCTTCAGCATAAATAAAAGCGATGTGCCGGTTGCTGATGGCTGGCTGGGATAACATCCGGGTATCCTTTGTATCAATGCCGGATACAAGAGCCGGAAACAATGTCCAAACAAAAAGTAGTAGTTGTAATGATTTGCCGGGATGATTCATAAATGGAAAGTATTTTATAACTGAAAGAATTGAATAACTGATCCGTGCCGGAAGTTAGTAATTTATTAAACTGAAATAACTTAAAATGTAAATAATCAGCAGGATTAAGTAGGATGTTCGCAAAGGCTCTGCTACATTTACTTTCACTTTTAAATTCGTTGCTTTTGCCTACCCAGCCGGTCCGCCGCGGCGGATAACTGCAACACAGCTGCTTTCGCTTCTTTCATCCCGATTGGTATCGGGAGAATTCCGACTTCGTCGGAACCAAACCGAAAGAGGCGGCTTATGCAGTTACTGGTTTAAAATCGAAGCATAATGGCCAGACCAAAATGATGCAGGTAGCACCCTTTCTTCCCCGCAGAGTCTCCTCCCCGTTGGCCTTTGCAACGGGAGGGACTCTGCGGCAGCAGGCTGTAGCGAATAACAAAAGGCCACTACAGTTAATAAACACATTTAGCAATAGGTTAAAGCCTGCTACCGCAACGTCCTTTTTTGTTGCAAAGGCCAACAAAAAAGAGACATTGCGGGGAAGGGGAATTGCAGGTTGTTCCCGCATTCCGCGTACAGGAACAACTAAAGCATTGCCAACCTTTGCGAAGCATTTAATATAACTTCGATGCATACTGAAATGACTCCATATTGAATGCAATGGAGATGCCGCTAAAACGCCGGATCTTCCAGTGCGTATTTATATTCACACCAAAACTGATCGAGGGCAATTATCCGCGGCTTCAAAAAGGAAATGATGGCGGGCCAATCTGCGTTGTTTAAAACATTCACGTTCGTCAGTGTTGTATAAATTTCGCTGATCATTTTTCCATAATCATCGGTGGCCAGTAATTGCCATTGCCATTCTTCTCCCGTAAACTGGTTTAAATTATCTTTCAATTTGACCAACTTATTAAAATACATTTCCTGTAACACCGGGTCTTTATGGGTTAAGGTAATCCCGATTTTTGCTGCCTTACTATCTGCCGTCATAGTAAAGGAGATATTCTTTTGACCGGTTTTATAATTTATCCAGTTGATCTTTTCTTCCTCAGCCGAAAGTACCGGTGCTATGTACTGGCCAAATGATGTCCAGAATTGTTGTGTTAATATAGAAGCTTCCTGCTTTGAATACATGGGCTAAAGTTAACGGATTATGTAATTGGTATATTTGCTTCAATGCATATTTCAAACTGCTGAAGGTTGATAATACCAATATCGAAAGAAGCGGTGATGAAATTAACGCGTAGCAAGAGCAATAAACCAGCATCCTTTTATCAATATTGAAAGCTGGGAAATAATAATATCTTACTAATTTAGGTTTTTAATAAAGATAAAGAATGTACAAGCTATTAAAGCATCCCTATATTATTTTGGTTAGTTGTATATGCCTGTTTCATGCCGCTGCTTTTTCGCAGGGTATTGATCCCGCTATTAAACGAATTGTGTTTCTCGGTAACAGCATTACCTGGGCGGGTATGTATGTAAATGATGTGGAAACTTATTTAAGGGTACAAAACCCCGAAAGGCAATTTGAGTTTATTAACGTCGGCCTGTCGAGTGAAACCGTTTCCGGTTTGTCGGAGCCGGGCCATGCTGGTGGTAGTTTTCCCAGGCCGGATCTTCATGAAAGATTGCAACGTGTACTGGAGCAAACAAGGCCAGACCTTGTATTTGCATGCTACGGTATGAACGATGGCATTTACCTGCCATTTGATGCCAGCCGCTTTCAAAAATTTAAGGATGGCATCAACTGGCTGCATGAAGAAGTAGTAAAAACCGGGGCAAGGCTGATCCATCTTACACCGCCTGTTTATGATGAGCTGAGAGGTAAAAGTAAAGGCTATGCCGCGGTATTGGATCATTACTCCGACTGGTTGCTGAGCAAAAGGAATATATCAAAATGGCAAGTGGTTGACATTCATTACCCGATGAAGAAATATTTGATAGCACACCGTAAAGTAGATACACAATTTGGCCTGGATGGTTTTGCACTGGCACCCGATGGAGTTCATCCGGGTGAAACGGGGCATTGGATTATTGCCAGGCAAATACTCTCTCACTTTGGTTTTAACAATATAGCCAAAGCGCCGGGTGTAGCTGAAAGTATTCAACAAATTCCGGGTGCAGCGAGACTAATTAAACTGGTGGCCCAACGTCAAAATTTGCTGAGAGATGCATGGCTTACTGCCACTAAACATAAAAGACCCGGCTTACCGGTAGGATTACCATTGAATGAAGCTCAAATAAAAGCGGATGAAATAATGCGGGAGATAATGGCTATTTTAAAGCAACCATAAATTAACCCGGATCTTCCCGCTACCCAACATGATTCCGGAAGCGACGGCAATGAATTAATGGAATACATAAACGCATAATCCTTAGTAGATTTTTAAACAAGCGACACCATTTAACAATGAGCGAAATAAATATAAACTGGCAACCCGAAAACCTGGAAGATGATATTGTTAAATTGATACCACTCACCAAAGGTGACTTTGAAAACCTGTTTGCCGTTGCCGCTGACCCACTCATTTGGGCACAACACCCTTCAAAAGACCGGTATAAAAGAGAAGTGTTTCAGCAATATTTTGATGGAGCCGTTTCGTCTAAAACAGCGTTTATAATGTTAGATAAAGCAACCGATAAAATGATCGGCTCTACAAGATACTACGACTATCAACCCGGAAACTCAAGTATAGCCATCGGTTTCACTTTTCTTGCAAGACAATATTGGGGTGGGCTCTATAACAAATCATCCAAAAAGCTATTGCTGGATTATGCATTTCAATTTGTGGAGAAAGTTTATTTTCACATCGGGGCGGATAACCTCCGGTCTCAACTGGCAACCATCAAAATTGGAGCTACCAGGGTTGGAGAAGTGGAACTGGATCAATATGGCCAAAAACAACTTCACTTTGAATACCTGGTTCATAAAAAGGATTGGGAAAGGAAATGATCCCAACCTCCTGTTACTTTCTTCACCCGGCCGCCCTTCTTTAATTGGAAACAAATTTTAATCCCACGATGGATGCTATTAAAGTTACAATGAAGAACAGCCGCCAAAAATCTGCCGGCTCTTTAAAAAAGAGGATACCGATGATTACCGTACCGGCAGCACCAATGCCGGTCCATACAGCATAGGCCGTGCCCATGGGTAAAGTTTGGGTGGCTTTGTACAGCAACAGCATACTGATGCTAAGACTAATAAAAAAGCCGGTGATCCACCAGGCGGCTGTAGTACCGGTTGCTTCTTTGGCCTTACCGAGACAGGTAGTAAAACCAACTTCAAACAATCCCGCAATAATTAATATAATCCAGTTCATAAAAAAGATGCTGATTAAACAGACTTTGTCATAAAAATAAATCAAACTGTCTGTTATTGGTTGAATTTAATTTTAAATCGTTCCATTTGATGTAAGTTTTTAGTCAATACATCGCTGGTAAGTAACAGCTCATTTAATGCAACGATTTTCGGGAACGGTCAATATTTATCTTCGTTCCACAAACGAAAATTAAACACAATGACTATCACATACCCCCACATTATTGAAAATTGCATTGGTGAAAAGCTAATATTCCTTGAAGTACAAAAAGAAGCTGATGGTGACAAAGTAATAGTGGAAAATTATGTTACACCAGGCAACGGCCCGGTAATGCATACGCATTGGTTACAGGATGAAGCGATGACAGTTATCAACGGACGTATCGGATACCAGGTACAGGGTCAGCCGGAGAAGTATGCAGGTGTGGGTGAAACAGTATTGTTTGAGAGAGGAACGCCACACCGGTTTTGGAATGCCGGCCAGGAGACATTGCACTGCAAAGGCTGGTTAAAGCCCGCTAACACCATTGTTTTCTTTCTTACTTCTATTTACGATGCTCAAAACAAATCGGGTAAATCGCAACCGGAGCAGTTTGACGCTGCTTATTTGATGAAAAGATACGCCGCTGAATATGATTTGCCGGAAATTCCTGCATTCGTTAAGAAGACGGTTATTCCAATTACTTATGGAATTGGAAAACTTTTCGGAAAATATAAACATTTTAAAGATGCACCTGATCCCGTAAAGCCAGCAGGGAACTACCGGTAATATTGTACAACAATATTAATTGGTATCCACACAAATGATTTCAATAAAAGACCTTAGAACATACAGATCAATTTATGATTGCAATGAATGTAAAAGTGAATCCTGTTAAATGAATTCACAAATACTCCTGCATTAGCGGTGGCATAAAAACTGCCACAGGATGATAATCCGGCAGTCTGAATAATCACTAATGACCTTACAACATTTTATTAGCTTTGCAGCCTTATGACAATCAGGAAGGAAGCATGGAATACCTGGAAACTATCCGGGCCAATCATATTGGGAGAATTGACACAAATGGCATTGGGCGTTATTGACAGCATCATGGTCGGTAAAATCAGTTACCAGCATCTCGCCGCTGCGGCCCTGGTAAACAGTGTGATGAACATTCCTTTCGTGCTGGGCTTTGGTATGACGATGTCGGTATCGCAAACAGTGTCAATGGCAAACGGGCGAAGGGATAGTTTGAAAGTATCGCACTATTTGTACAATGGGATCTGGCTTTGTGCCATTGCTTCTGTTATCATCGCCGTGGGATTAAATTTCAGTAAAAATATTCTGTTTCATTTGGGCCAGGATACCGAGGTGGCGGCATTGGGTGTGCCTTACCTGCAAATCATGGGCTGGTCAATTATCCCGATGATGTTATTTATTGGCATCAAACAATTTACCGACGGACTGGAACGCACCGGCATCGCCATGTTTCTTTCCCTGGCAGCGATGCCGATCAATATATTCATCAACTGGTTGCTGGTGTATGGTAACTGGGGATTTCCCCGATTGGAATTAACCGGGGCAGGTTATGGCACTTTGATCACCCGTATTTTGATACTCCTTATTTTTATTGTGGTGTTGTTTTTTCATGCACACTTTAGCAGGTATGTGGCAGTCAGAAAAAACCAGTGGAATATCCGGATGGACACCATCAAAGAGTTACTCCATATTGGTGTACCAAGCAGCCTGCAGGCTGCGATGGAGTCCGGGGCATTTGCCGTATCCGGTATCATCATAGGCACACTGGGTGCGGTACAACTGGCAGCACATCAAATAGCATTGAGCTGTGCTTCCATGGCATTCATGGTTTCCTGGGGACTGGCGCAGGGCGGTTCTATCAGGGTGAGCAACGCCTGGGGCAGAAACAACTGGAAAGACATTTCGATCATTGGTAAAAGTACTTTGTTGAGCGGGGTATTTTATGGTGTATTGGGAGTGATTATTTTTGTTGGGTTCCGCAATTTATTACCCCTTGCATTTAACAATGATGCGACAGTAATGGCATTGGCATCCGTATTGATGTTATACGCCGCTGTATTTCAAATATCAGATGCCACACAGGCCATCGGGGTTGGTTTGCTAAGGGGCATCAAAGATGTAAAAGTACCCACGGCCTATATCGCCATTGCCTATTGGGTGGTGGGTATCCCCGTGGGATGCTTAATGGCATTTACTTTTAAAATGGGTGCGGCTGGTATGTGGATCGGCTTTGTAAGCGGGCTAACTTTTTCTTCTCTGTTTTTAAACAACCGGTTTTTTAAAATATTAGGAAGAAAGATCGGATAATTGAAAAACGCTTTGTACTAATGTCAATAAAGGCAGCGTCGGATGACGCTGCCTTTATTTTGATACAGCAGGAATAAAAATCGTGAACCAGCTTAATACGGTGCGCTTATCGTTATCCTATTTCACAAACTGACTTGTCTTTCTTTCGCTGCCCGATTCTGCAATCAGTATATAGGTTCCCTTTGGCAGTGAAGCTACAGGCAGACTAATTTGCCCGTTCATCGCAGGAAGCGAATTGCTATATAATTTCCTGCCGTTCATGTCTGTAACAGAAAGCTGAACCCGATCTGTAATACCGGATAACAATACCGTCAAATTTTCCTTTACAGGATTGTTGAGCAGACGAACATTCCATTGCCCGCTGTTTTTAATTTTTAAAGTAATGACAGGGCTAAGTACTGATTTACCGTCCTTATCATTTGATTTCAGGCGATAATAAACCGTCGCTTTCCCGCTATTCATTATTCCAATATCGGTAAACGCATATGCATGGCTGGCAGCCGATGATCCAAGTGCCGCTACCGTACCAATATCCTGGAAATTAACTCCGTCGAAACTGCGTTGTATGATAAAATTGTTGCTGTTGATCTCCTGCAGGGTCCGCCAGTTAAGGATGGCATCCGGAGATTTGGACAAGACCGAAAAATCCGCCAACGATATTGGCAAAGGAGTGAAATTGCCATCCACCGCAAACAAATCCCGCTCGTTGGGATCGTCCCCGTCCGATGCTTCAAATAATATTTTACCATTTAAAACAAAAAAATTGAGCTCCGGTTTGGAGCTATCAAGCCCCGGGAAGATATCCTGCACCATAGCCGTGCCACCTGATGAGCCGTCTGTTTTAAATAATTCAATTCCATTCGTTCCGTTAGTAGCAGGAAAATACAATGCACCGGTAGTGTAAGTGTAGGAAATGAATCCCGGGGAAACGCCATCATCCGAACCGCTGTTGATGTCCTTTACAATGTGCGTATGACCGACCGTCGCGTCTACCCCATCAGATATCCATAGTTCATTTCCTTCAGCTACTGTAGCCGCTGAAAAGAAAAACTTATTTCCCTGGAACAAAGGTTGGCTAACAACTCCATTGGTAAAAGCGAAGTTGGCCAGGGTAAACGGAAAATCGCCCGGGTTATTCTGTACAAATGCCTTGAACACTTTGGTTCCTCCGGATGTTCCATCAGATTCCCACAGTTCCGCCAGGCCCCCATTATCCGCAACAGAAAAAATAAATTTACCCGGTAAATTAACGGCATTAAATAGGTAAATGAAAGGAAGCAGACTTCCAGGTGCGACATCCTTCAAAAGCGTTGCGTTGCCCGCAGTTCCGTTGGTACTCCATACCTGCCCGGTACCTGAACCATCGTTTGCCCTGAAAAAGGCACGGTTGTTAAATACATGAAAACTCTGGAAAATCGAAAAACTAAATCCGGTATATTTTATATAGGTGGAACTGTCAGTTCCGGGATTGATATCGCTTATGATTGCCGTTCCTCCTGGTGTGCCATCTGTTCTCCATATTTCTTCCCCATGGGTAGCATCGGTGGCAGTAAATAACACAATATTATTCAAAGGATAAAAAAACCTGGGATTAGATGAACTGGCACCGCCATTACCCGTATTGATGTTCAACAGTACATTGGTTCCTATGTCAGTTCCATCAGATTTCCATAATTCTACACCCGAGGCAGGCGTCTGTGCTGCAAACAACAGGTAAGAGCCATTCGAAAAAAGATCGTAATTACCAGCACTATTACTGCCGGTAGGGCCGGTTACTATATCTTTTACAATTGTAGTACCGCCCGGTGTTCCGTCTGTTCGCCAAAGTTCCAGTCCCTCCGCAGGCCTCGAGGCGGTAAAATAGATAATCCCGTTTAGTACAGCAGCATCGCTTCCCGGTGAAGATCCGGGAACACCCGGGTTAATATCTTTCAACAGCGCCGTTCCACCAGGCGTGCCATCTGTAATATACACTTCGGTTCCGGTTGCAGGCGTATTCCCTGCAAAAACCAGGGTTCCATTTAAATTCGCGGTACTCCCAATACTTTCCACCCACTTTATAGTAGCGGAAAGCTGTACGGTACCTCCGGGAGATCCATCAGTAACCCAAAGGGTATTGTCAATTTTGGAAATATAAATTGCCTTGCTGTTGCTAAGTGCTTCCTGAAATTCCAAACTTTTGTTGTTGTTGAGCCGGGTAACCTGTGCCTGTAGTCCGGGCGTGATCATTGCGACAATTAAGGGAAGTAGAAATTTTCTTTTCATGAGTAAAGTTTTATTTTAAACGGTTGCAAAAAAACAAAGTGGTATTAAATGTTTATCACATAAAATATGTTTGATTTTACTGGCGGAAGGATATGAGATAGAAAGTAATTAACACCCTGGTCTGGTGTAACCCTCAACTGAAAGCATGTTTTTCATCAGAAATGTGATTTCCAGGAAAGCTGGTTGTAAAATTAATTACCGGAAATAAATGCGAAATAAATTTAATCCATTTTTCCTGAAATAGCTATAGCTGTTTATAAAAAGTTGCAAAATGAGGTATCGGGCGGATACTACCGGTGGCTCTTACGGAGCACGTTATTATTTTAATGGCAACTATCAACACGAAACTCACGCAGTGCATCGCCTGATGATAGTTTCTGATATAGCAAGGCGATCATATTAAACAAAAAGAAGCGATCCGATCAGCTTTCTCTCTTTACTCTATAAACTTTATATACTTATAAAACCATACTTTAGCTTCTCATAACATCCGATATCGCAACCTACTTTCCCTTCCCCCATCCAAACCAATCATTCCCATTGGCAAAAAGCATTAAACCTAATAGCAGCACCATTCCTACTACCTGTGCATACTCTAAAAACTTATCACTTGGTTTGCGGCCGCTCACCATTTCTACCAGGGTAAATACTACATGGCCGCCATCCAATGCAGGTATCGGCAACAGGTTCATAAATGCCAGGATAATAGAGAGGAACCCGGTTATTTTCCAGAAAGACTCCCAATCGCCCCACTCGGTGGGAAAGATAGAACCCATTGATTTAAATCCACCCAATCCTTTATAGGCGCCTGTAGATGGCTGGAAGATCAATTTAAACTGATCAATGTAATATTTTAATTTACCCAAAGCCATGGAAACACCTGCAGGAATAGCTTCAAAAAAGCCATACTTTTTCTTATCCACTTTAAAAACACCTAAACTATCGTATTGCTCAAATGATAAAATGGGAAGACCGATTTTGCCATCTCCATTCACCTGCGCCACTAACGTAACGGGAGTACCTTTTCGATCTATTTGCAGGTTAACCGGTTGATTTTTTTTGGCTGCCAGGATAGCGGGCATATCATCATAAAAGGTAACCGGCACTGAATCGATAGCCGTTATTTTGTCCATCAATTGAATCCCCGCTTTTTTTCCATTCGCAGTATCTTTTGGGCCGTACTCTCCAATATATGCCGGCATTCTTGGCATTAACAACATCCCGGTTTTGCGCTTGCTTTCCACGAGGCGTTCTATAAAATTTACAGGAAAGGGGATTTCACTCACCTGGCCATCTCTTTCAATGGTAACACTTTTTGCCAGTAACAATTTTGGCTGAATGTCTTCAAAATACTCAATAGGCATGCCGTCGACTGCTTTAATTTTATCACCATTCCGCAATTTCAAATCGTATAAAACGCTGTCCTGCACCCATATGCCGTTTTTAACGGAGGCTACCGGCATTTTTTGCTCACCCCAAACAAATAGTATCATGGCATAAATGACAAATGCCAGCAATACATTTACAATAATACCTCCCAGCATGATAATTAAACGTTGCCAGGCCGGCTTGCTTCTGAATTCATACGGTTGCGGGGGCAATTTCATCGCGTCTTTATCCATGCTTTCATCAATCATCCCCGATATTTTTACATAACCGCCCAATGGCAACCAGCCAATACCGTACTCTGTTTCGCCAATTTTCTTTTTAAACAATGAAAAATAAGGATTGAAAAAGAGGTAGAATTTTTCTACCCGGCAACCAAACCATTTTGCAGTGATGTAATGCCCGAATTCGTGCAGAATTACCAATATTGATAAGGAAAGAATCAGATAAAAAACCTGCATTCCCACGTTGCCCCAGTTGATTGCTAAAATTATCATATAGTCGCTACCCAATCTCCGCCGCGGCGGAGCGTTATTTTTAGTGTATAATAAATTACAAGATATTAATGATGTAAAACCTACTATTCTCCTTTAGGGGACAGGGCCTCACATTTTTATTAAGGAAGCCGCAAAATTACGGGCTTCGGCATCGCTTTCAAAATATTCTTCCAGTGTGGGCTGCTCTATGAAAGTGACCTGCTGCATGGCTTTTTCCACCACCGCAGTCATATCCAAAAAGCCAATACGGTTGTGCAGAAAGGCCCACACTGCTATTTCATTGGCCGCATTTAAAATGCAGGGCATGTTTCCACCCTTGTACAGGGCATCCATTGCCAGCGCTAAATTTCTGAAAGTCTTAACATCCGGCTCGTCAAATGTGAGGGTTGGATACTTCCTGAAATCGAGCCGGGGAAAATCATTTTTGATCCGCTGGGGAAAAGACATAGCGTATTGAATCGGCAGTTTCATATCCGGCAGGCCCATTTGGGCTTTAATACTACCGTCTTCAAACTGAATCATGCTGTGGATGATGCTTTGCTGGTGTACCACCACCTGGATCTGGTCGGGGGTTAGGTTAAACAACCATTTAGCTTCTATCATTTCCAGGCCTTTGTTCATCAGGGTGGCAGAGTCAATGGATATTTTGGCGCCCATCTCCCAGTTGGGATGCTTGAGGGCATGATCCCTTTTTACATTCACCAAAAAATTCGGCTTCTTGCCTATGAAGGGGCCTCCACTTGCGGTTAAAATAATCTTCTCAATCTTATTCCTTCCCTCACCCACCAGGCATTGAAAAATTGCGGAATGCTCGCTGTCAACCGGAATAATGGGGGCACGGTTTTCAATGGATTTACGCATTACGATATCACCCGCCACCACCAGGGTTTCTTTATTGGCCAGTCCAACTCCTTTTCCTTTTTCAACTGCTTTTAATGTAGGTTTCAACCCTGCAAAACCAACAATGCCCGCCAGCATCATATCATAGCTGTCAAAATCCGCTACTTCTACCAGGGCGGCTTCACCTGCAAAAACTTTTACATCTGTAGCGGCCAGGGCATCTTTTACAAAATTGTATTTCGATTCGTCACCAATTACCACTGCATTGGGGTTAAACTCCAGCGCCTGCTTAATCAGCAAACCGGTATTGGTTTGAGCTGTTAGTATTTCGGCCTCAAACAGATCGGGATTTGCCCGGATTACTTCAAGCGCCTGCGTACCAATAGAACCCGTGGAACCAAAAAGGGCAATTCGTTTTTTTTGAACGGCATCAGCCATAGGATTATTTTTTTTCGCCTCAGCGGCAGTATCGTATTGAATATTTTATTTTTTTGTTATTTCAACCAGGTAATTGTTTTTTTGAAACAGTCATTTGTTTTTCATGGCTTCGTCGTTGCCCGCCCGGCTGAATACCGTTTGGACGGACGCAGCACACTTGTACTAATTACCTATGTGCATCCAGCCTGTAACATAAATTGATGCAAACTCACTCCCTAGCCAACATTATGCCATTCGGCCTTTTTTGGCTGCCGCAATTTAATGTAATAATCGGTGTAAAGTGATTTTCGCTTTATAATATTGAACAGCGGCAATAGTTTATTCTTTGTGGCTTTTTAAATAAAGGTTTCCCATGTAAATAAAAAATGGAGGTAAATAAAGTAATTACGAAAACTTTTTTGACTAATTTATTTTTGGAATTAGGGTATTATTAAATTAGAGAACACGAATACAGAAAAACATTTCAACAGTTTTTATCATGAAAAATTAACCCTGAAGGGGTTAAATGTGAGTAGCCCCGGGTAGAACCCGGGGTAATCAAAACCCGAATTTGTTCCAACCCCGAACGGGGTTGAATGTGTCGGAGCCTAAACATTCAACCCCATTCGGGGTTGGGGAAATTTATAATCCATTTACCATGGCCGAGTAGGCAAGCGGGAGTCTCACCCGCAAGCCTCTCACAGAGCCGTACGTGACAGTCTCCCGTCATACGGTTCCTGTTATTCTTTAATAATCTAATAGTACCCCTCCCGCCAATGATAAA
>JANPIJ010000374.1:0-21566 GCA_031424955.1 Ferruginibacter sp.
AAAGAGCATCATGGAACAAAATAATCCTGCCGGTGTGCATCATTTCCTGGCGACTGCTATTAACCAGGCACTTGACTGCCTCGATATATCCAGGTTATATTGCAGCGATGAAATAAACGATTTTTTAGAATCGCATAAAAACAGCTTTACCAGGTAGCGCTCAAAATTTGAAAGCTTTTTACCGCACAATACATATACACAGCCACGAAGGTGTTTTAATCAGCCTTCCAGTACGCTCTCCTTTTTTCAGTAAATGTTACCGGTAGTTTTGATTAAATTATTAACTCATCACTATGCATGTACAAATGAAAAAAATCATTCTTTCCATTTCAATAATGATGTCCGTCAGCGCTGTCTCCCTTGCGCAAAGTGTGGGCATCGGTACCAATACTCCGGACGCCTCGGCACTGTTGGATATAAGCTCAACCAGCAAAGGTTTCTTGCCGCCACGGATGTTGGCGGCGCAAAAAATTTTGATTCCATCTCCCAAGGCGGGGCTGATGATTTACCAAACGGATGGTGTTGCCGGCTTGTACGTTTACAATGGAGCAGCATGGCTTCCTGCATCCACCGCTGCCGCAAATAACTGGTCAATAAACGGAAATTCGGGAACCGATCCGTTTACAAATTTTATTGGCACCACAGATGCAAAACCATTGGTGTTTAGAGTAGAAAATAATTATGCAGGCAGAATAGATTATAATGGAATGGTAGCTATAGGAAAAGGTGCTGCCAACTTACTGGCAGATTCGTCCATTCTTGCAATCGGTTATAAGACGCTGTATTTTAATAATGGAAAAAATAATACTGCCATTGGAAGTAAGGCATTGTATAGTAATACAACAGGTGTGAGCAATACGGCAGTGGGGTCACTATCACTTTTTTCCAATACCCAGGGAGGAGCGAATACTGCCCAGGGCCACCAATCTCTTTATGCCAATAAAACCGGGTACAGCAATACCGCCAACGGATTCCAATCTCTCTTCTTTAATGAAGACGGACACGATAATACAGCTCTTGGGAACCGCTCGCTTTATAACAATAAAGCGGGAAACTATAATACCGCTACGGGTGCCTCTTCCCTTTATTTAAATATTTATGGAATGTATAATACAGCCAGTGGTTACCAGGCACTCTACTCTAATTCATCCGGGTTTGAGAATTCAGCAGTCGGTTATAATTCTCTATACTCAAATACAATTGGAGATGGAAATACCGCTACCGGTAGTTTTGCCCTGGAAAACAATACAGAAGGTCATGGAAATACAGCCAATGGCTATCGTACGCTTAGGTATAATATTACAGGCTATCACAATACCGCTAATGGCTTCCATTCACTGTTATCCAACACAACAGGAATCAGGAACACAGCAGTTGGCACTTACGCCATGTCGGATAATCTTACCGGGCATGATAACACATCAATGGGTATTAATTCGCTTGCTTCCAATACAGATGGGTACAAAAATACGGCACAGGGTGGTTGGGCATTGTATGGCAATACTACCGGCGCCAATAATACGGCGATGGAAATTGAGGCATTACAAAATAACAAGACAGGTTCTGGCAATGTAGCGGCAGGCGTGGCCGCTTTATACGAAAATGTCAGCGGTTCAAACCTGGTGGCCATTGGCGACTCTGCATTACATCAAAACGGAATTGGCGTTATCATCCCCGGCCAGGCCTCACGCAATACCGCAATCGGTTCAAAAGCACTGCTCTCCAACACATCAGGATTTAGCAATACCTCGGTCGGTTACCAGGCCATGTTGACTAACACAACCGGTTTCTTTAACAATGCATTTGGAGTGTATGCATTGAATAACAACCTCAGCGGAAAATACAATAATGCGATGGGGAATTATGCGATGGGCGCTACCAGTACAGGTTCCAATAATACCGGTATAGGCAATGCAGCCCTGGCGGCAAATATTATCGGTAGCCGCAACACTGCGCTCGGTTCGGAAGCGGATATGGCTTCCAACAACCTCACCAATGCAACGGCCATTGGCGCCAATGCCGAAGTAGCTTGTAGCAATTGCCTGGTATTGGGTTCCAGGAATGGCATCAATGCTGCAACCGCCAATACGAATGTGGGGATTGGGCTAACTACACCGCAGGCACTGTTGCACCTGAAACAACTGGGGGAGGCATACCCGGTTAATGGATCAGGCATCAGGTTGGAGCGGTACACAACAACCAATCACTGGGATATCGGTGTTGACAACGGCGACGATTTTGATTTCACTTTTAATGGGGCAGCTAAAGCCTATATACGCGATTCCGACGGGAGTTATGCACAGGTTTCTGACCTGAGGTTGAAAAAAGATATACAGGTTATGAACAAGATGCTTCCGTTAGTTATGCAACTGCAAGCTAAAAGTTATCACTACAAAGACAATGATAAGAATACACCGCTTTCGTATGGTTTCATTGCGCAGGAGGTAGAGCAGTTATTTCCTGATTTTGTTACTACCAAGGGGCCCGACGATATGAAAGCGATTGCATACCAAAATTTTAGTGTTGTGGCCATTAAAGCCTTACAGGAGCAGCAGCAAATGATTCAAACACAACAAAAGGAAATAGACCTCCTGAAGGAACAAATGAAAATGTTGATGGCGGCAACTGCAAAAAATTAGGATCATTTTTCACCTAACTTATTGTTTAATAAACAGCAGTATGTATAATGGTTTTCGGCTCGCTGCAGCGGCGAAGGGGCAATATGTTTTAATTATTGCGGGGGGTAAGGATCACTCCATTTTAAAAACTGAATGATTTTAAAATTCCCCGGAATGATGAATACAGAAATGAAATCAGCGCTACTAAGGGTGATGCCGTTCATTATTATTTTTTTTGTGCTGGTGCTGCAAATAAAAAAAGGTAAGATAAGCGGGCATGACTTGTTACTCAATAAGCCATCTTCTGGCAACCGCTTTCTTGGTTGGGTGATTTGTTTTTTAATATTCGTACTGTTGGTGGAGTTTGTGCTGTTTACTACAGGCATTTTAGAAACAGATCCATGGAAGCATCCATTCCTCCCATCCGTCATTCGTATTTTAGGAGCAGTAATATTGGCTCCCATTGTGGAGGAACTAATTTTCAGGGGATTGTTTTTAAGGATGCTCCTGAAACGAAAATTAAACCTGCACCTTGCTGTTTTTATACAGGCATGTTTGTTTGTATTACTCCATAGTTTTACTTATCAAAATTCATTGTCTTCAAATATTGGCATCATTCAAAGCTTTACCGATGCATTGCTTTTTGGGTATGCCAGGCAGCACACCCAATCAATCTACACCCCTGTTGCCATGCATATCACCGGTAATTTTATTGCTACAGTGGAGCGGTTTATTTTATGATTGCCGGCGACGTAATTTGATTGGTAAGCGAGAACCTGCTAAGCTGTTGTTCACAAAGATTCATTTACCGCTAATGCCACTTCAATATGAAAGATAATAACCTGGCTGTTATGTTTAAAATTATAAGATGGTCCATTAAAACGGTGCTCGTACTTACCGGGATCTTACCCTTGTTAAGGTGCAGTTCCGGTTACCGGGAAAAAGATGGCAAAGTCACTTTTAATGGCAGGGAGATCACTGATAAATATTTCGTTGTATTAAATGATGCATTCGCGAAAGACTCCACCACGGCCTGGTACAAAGAGCGGTCTGTTAGTGATGCCGATGTTACCACATTTGTGGCGATAGATGAACACTACGCAAAAGATAAAAACAATGTGTATTACTGTGATGAATACAGGGAAGGACAGCATTATTATTTAACCAAACGCCAGTCCATTACTGTAGTTAAAAAGGCTCTGCCATCATCGTTTACAGGGTTAAAATATGGCTATGCCAAAGATGGGGAACGTGCATACTTTGAAGGAGTTGCTTTTACCGTAAAGGATGTTGCTACTTTTATAAGCATCGATCCTCATTTTACAAAGGATGATCTGCAGGCCTATTTAAATTGCAAACCAATAGCACGCAGCAATGGAAGAACCTTTGAATTAATGGCAGATAATTTCGCGAAGGACACGGCTAATATTTATTACTATGGATATACCGGGGAGGGGCAGCACAATATTTGTGCATTGCCATGCGACCGGCAATCATTTGAAATATTAGATTACCGGTATTCAAAGGACAAGGCCCATGTTTTTTTCCTGGGTTTTACAGTAAAAGGCGCTGATGGCGCTAGCTTTAAAATTCTTGGTTCCGGTTATTCAAAAGATAAAGCAGCCGTGTACTTTGAAGCAAAGCAGGTGGCAGGCGCCAATGAGGCAACCTTTGAAGTGTACAAAGAAAATGACTCGTTCGGCCAGGATGTTGTGTATGCAAAGGATAACCTGGCTGTTTATGTAGATGATAAAAAAATAATGGACGCTGATGTGGCTACTTTCAAAGTATTGGGAGAGAATTATGGCAGCGACAACAAACATGTTTTTTATAAAACAACCATTGTTAAAGATGCCGCCACAACAGGTTTTAGAGTATATCCGCATGATGTTGGAAATGCAGATGCTGAAGATTTATTGAACAAATACCATGAAGGGAAAAAAGTGCAGGCAGAATAAAGATGGGTGTAGCAAAGCTGGTTAACCTAACAGGCAATTCGATACATTTGGCAGTCAACAATAATATAAAATATACCCATTGTCCTCCGGGGGCTTTACCAATTGGTAGTGCCTGTTTATCCATCACCTGCTTATCCGGTTAATACTTTAAATCTGCCACTAAATAATCACACTGCACCATTTCGTACTTCATGACATATGACCATTATCTGCTCCCTAATTTTACATCACTAACCGATCAATTGTAATCATTTAAACACATGTAATATGACGTCAAATAACATCACACTTGTAAAAAACAGTTGGGCACTCGTAGCAAAAATTGATATGGAAACAGTAGGAGGATTGTTTTATAATCATCTATTTGAAATGATGCCGGAAGTAAAGCCAATGTTCAGCAGAAGTTCCATGGAAGAGCAGTCTAAAAAACTATTAAGCATGTTATCCTATGTAATTTCAAAGTTGGACAAACTGGAGGAGATATTGGATGAGGTAGCAAAGCTTGCCCGTCGACATACCCAATATGGCGTAAAAGATGAACATTACGCGGCAGTGGGCGCTTCACTCTTGTGGACACTGGAAAAAGGATTGGGCGAGAACTGGAATGAATCGTTAAACATCGCCTGGACAGAAATTTATTCCACGCTTGCGGGTGCTATGATGGAGGTGCAACATGGGGAGGTGAAAGCGGAACCTGTATAGAACCAGTTATTCCGGTTCCGGATTTTCCGTCTGTACCAATATCGGCCCGAATGATTTAAACTACTGGATTACGGTGGCATATTAGATTATTTAAGGGAAGCAGGAGATGCTTCCCTTTTTTGCATTTGTTTCCCGGCTACTCCGGTCTACTACAAATTAGGTAGTAATTTGATTTAAGCAATTAGCTATCTTTAATTTTTACCAGCATCCATCTTCCTGAAACAAGATCATTTCTTATTCTAAGCAAACCCTGTTTTGTATTCTACAAAACACCTGTCGATTTACTGAAAAAAACAGCAAGATGAAAAAAATTATATGCTTATGTATGATAGTAGTTTGCGCCCACAGCCAGCTTTCTGCGCAATTCACCAATAAGTTTGTAACATATAATACTACCAATACACCGGTTTTTTCCGGGAATAATTTCAAAGCCATCTGGGTAGGAAAGGGTAACAGGATATGGGCCGGAACACAGTACCAGGGCCTGTATTGGTTTGATACGGCCAGGAAAGCCTGGACTAAATCTTCCACCCTGACCAATGTATTTATCAACCAGATTCAGTCTGATACAAGTGGTGGTATCTGGATTGCCCAGTCCGGAACATCCGGCACAGTAGGCGGTGGGTCCAATACCGCAGGCGGGGTTAATTATTTTCCGGATACAACCGATGCCGGTATGCAGTTTTTCAGCACAGGTAACTTTCTTTCGTCCCGGAATGTAAGGGGAATTTACCTTGATACGGTGAATGCTCCCGCAACCGGCTACAGAAGGATCTGGGTGTCACAGGCAACTTTTATCACTTCCGGCAATACGGCTCCTGGCGGATTTACAAAATGGCAGGAAAAAACTTCCGGTAATTTTCAGCGGGTGTACAACGGATTGCAGGTTTTTCCAAATACCAATATCATCAGCGGGGGAACGCCTTCCTGCTATACAGCCTGTGGAAATAAGGATGAGGTATGGATTGGAGCCGAGACCAATTATGTGATTGCTTCGGGGAGCACCACGCAAATATTGAGGTATGACGCCACCACAGGGCATCCGCTGGGAGGCTATGATCAGAATGGGGGCTTTGATAATACCCGGTTATTTTACAAGGATCAGCCAAGAGTGTATACGGATACGGCCAGTAAAGGCGTCTTGCCTGCTGGTTTTCGCACTACCGCCATGTATGTGGATGCAGAAGACAGGAGGTGGATTGGATTAAGGAACGGTGGGGTAGTGGTGAAGATTGGAGGTACCTGGAAATCGGTAAACATGCCCTCCATTTTTCCGCCGGGAACCACCGTAAATTTTAATGCCATCACCAGTGATGAATTTGGATATATCTATATTGGCACCAATAGTGGCCTGGTAGTTTTTGACAATGGCGGAGATGTAACCGACACTACTTATTACAAACGCCTTACCACTGCAGACACGCTTCCCTCCAACAATATTACCGGGCTGGCTTACGACAAAGCTGCGGGCCGCATGCTGATTACTTCAGATGCCGGTGTTACCTTCTGGACCATCCGGTATAAGATAGATGTTAGGATGATGTGGGATCACAGCTTCCCATCCAATACAGGCCAGCCCATCGGTGTGGCGGCTGATGGCGTTTCAAGAATATATTTAAAAATAAAAAAAGCAAGCGATACCTTACCCAATATCAAGTCTGTAACGGCGAGCATCAAACGATTTGTGGCGGGGGAGGCCAATACCAGGGGGAAACTTAAAAAGGCGTTGGTGATAGATCAATACAGTGAAGAAGCATCCACTGGTACCCTTCCGGAAGTGACGATAACGGATGCAGAATTTAAATCCGGCCTGCCCGGTGAGTTCTGGATATGGTATGTGTCGCCGGATGATTTTTGCAATGACTCTCTCAGTGTTTATGCTCCCTTACGAAGGCGGTATGATACAGTTACTGTAATCGTTACTTATCTTAACAATAAGAAAGATACCATCGATTATAAAATTGGGGTGGTACGGCCGCCAACCTTATTTGTTCATGGCCTCGCCAGTGCACCCGAAGCCTGGGACTATATCCGCCACAATCATTACGGGCAGTTTGTACCATTTATTAACAGTCCGATATTTGTTTATAAAAGAGCTCCAAAACTAGATCCCATCGGCTTTTTTCATAAAAACGGATTGCAGTTATTGGGCGGAGATGTAAGTGCCTATGCAAATAATGCCGACCGGTTAAACACCCTGCAGGGCAATTTAGAAGCCATGAGAAATATGCGGTATGCCACTAACCAGGTAGATTATGTATGCCATAGCATGGGGGGCATTATGATTCGTTCTGCTATTGGCTTCTTTCCAAAAAAGTTCTTTTCCGGCGAAGGCGATCCCTTCACGTATAAAAATTACAAAAAAGGGTTTACCCATAAAATTATTACCATCAACACTCCGCATAATGGAGCACCCATTGCAGATGTACTGGATCAGTTTGTGCCATTGGCTCCCCTTCGGTTCAGGGTGTTGATGAATAATGCGTATAATTTTGCCCCTGTGTTAATTGGAGGTTTTCTTAAACCGGTAGGCAATAACAATTTCCTGGATGCTTTTGGTTCATTTAAAGCGACCGATGCCGTAAATAATTTGCAGGTTACCGATGCAAGGGGCGGCGTACCCATGTTGAGTACCCAGGCCAAAAATCACATGATTGTAAGCAATCTCCGCTGGACCAATTACAACGAAAGCCTTGGTGTTGCAGACTGGTTCCTTCCTATTATTTATAAGATATTATTACAGGTGATGTATTCATCCACTTATGATGATACCATATTTACACCTTCCACAGCGGCAGCTACCAGGGCCTTTATCCTGGATATCTTTTCCAAAGAACCCAAGGTGATGATCGCGGAATTTTTAAATTATATGTCTGCAAAGAGAAATTACCCAAATTATTTGGCGAACAGTGATGGTATTGTTCCATTAATGAGCCAGACTGCACAACAAAGTGACACCGAATTATTCATTACAAAATTTTTCTGCACAGATACCGCTGGTGGAAGCCAGGGCCTGAACGCCAACCATAGCGCCCAGTTACAACGGGACGATGTGGGCCAACGGGTTTTCAACCTGCTGAATACCCGGTTGAGCAGCCCGCTTTTTGCCGACCAGATGCCGGTGGACGATGATGCTGAACCACCTTTGCTCCTCAGGCAGTTGAATGCCGCCGGACCGGTAAAAAAGCCTACATCCTCCCCGGTAATTCAAACATTTTTTGATACCACGAAAATAAAAATAGATGCTCCTGCAGCCAATGCAACCATACTGGCAGATAGTATGATTCAAATTAAATTTAGGGTGAAAGATACTACCCGGCTTGCCTATATGACGATCAGTTTCCAGCAGGCCGATTCGTTCCGGGTTAAAAGAACGCTGGGCCAGCAGACAATTACATTTAAAGTAAACCCCTCATTTGCAGGAGCCAACAAGCTTTGGGCAATGGCGGTGTATGACAACGCAGCAGGCAATGGAGTAAATTATTACCTGGATTCAGTTGTGTTAACGGCTAGTAATGCCGCTACCTTGCAGGGTTTCAGGATAAAAGAAGACGTGGTGAGTATTACCAGCGGCCAGCCATATTATCCTGCTTACGAAGCGAAATACAATAACCAATGGGTAAGCATTCCAAACAACGACCCCGGTATTGCCATCTCCATCGATTCCGTTAATACAGTAAATTATCAATCGGCCAATGGTCAGTTTAACGGACTGAAGGCAGGTGATGCCATTGCCAATTTTACCTACAAAACATTTACTGACTCCGTTTTATTTAAAGTGATATTACCTTACAATGCGAATTGCGTTAACAGTACAGTGGCCAGTGGAAACTTTAAGAACCCGGCTATCTGGAGCAAAGGATTGGTACCGGGTATCTGCGATTCAGTGATTATCAATCCAACCCATACAGTTACACTGGATACTTCAATCATCTTCAGATCACTTAGGATCAGCAGCGGTGGAACACTTACTATCAATAACATTGCATACACATTAACGCTGGGACAGGGAGATGATGGCCTTTCCATGGCAGAAAACTTTGGCACTTTAAATATCAGCAATGGCGCATGTTACATTAATGGGCGAATAAAATTCAATGCGGCTTCCACCTTCACCATGAGTGGTGGAACACTAACCGTTGATGCCAATAAAGGCACTGGTGTAATAAGTGTTGGGAATGGCGCCGCTTTGTTTGAAGCGGCACCGGGAATGGTATCCTTTAATTTTTCCGGTGGTACTTTGCAAGTAAACGATCCGCCTTTTGGCAGTGCCAGTCAAACCATCAGTTGCCCCTATGATTTTGGCAATAACAGCACATTGATCCTTGGAACCAGCACTTCCACTACAGCCAGTAAAAACACCGATGGCTTTGGCGGGCTTTCATTTCCCAATAAAATCGGCAAGCTGGTGATCAATGCGGGAACCAAAAACGGTAACCGGCAACTCGTCATTAAAAAAGCACTGAATGTAAAAGGCAGCGCCCAGGTAAAAGCGGGCAGTGGCATAGTATTGCAGGCGCCATTGAATGTAACACAGTAAATTTAAACCAGGTAACAATTCGCTCTTTTAAAAGGAGGCAACCGGTTTTCAATTTTCGCCAACTGTATTCTCAGGAGTTTAAGTGCTACAGCCAATTGGGTATTTATAACCAGGTATGCTTAACATACATTTAATTGATTTACCATATCTTTTTTGGTTTTATCACAATAATGGAAGCCGGCCGGGGTTAATAGAACGTTTTAAAAAAACGGAAAAAGTTTTAGGAAGGGGACTCATTAAAAATTAACTGCAAACAGAGATGAAGATATTTGTACAACACCTTAAATATAGCCCGGTATTTATATCTTTCTTTCTATGTTTTACGTTGTGTTCCATGCATTTTACCAACTGTTTTGCACAGGTGCCCGTAAATGATAATTGTACGGCTGCCACCATTATTCCTATACCAGCCGCAGGATTTGGATTGGGAACATTTACTTCTGTGCCAACCAATCTTACCGCTGCCACTGTACAAACGGGCGAAACTTTTGCCCCCGCAATTTTTGTTGCAGCATTAGATAAGAAATCAGTATGGTACAAATTCAGCATTCCTACTATCAGGGCGGTAAGGGTTACATTAACGCAGCCAGGTACCACCATCACTGCCGGCGACGCAGGCTTTGCAGTTTATCAAACCAGCAATTGTTTACCAACCAATGCGCAAATCAGCACCAAGCTTACCCCCATTGTTACTTTTGGAAATACCTATCATCCATGTGTGCCAAGCGGCGATTACCTTGTCCAGGTATCATCTAATTTAAATGCCAACGGGCCCATTACCATACAGGTGGAAATATCCGATCAGACAGGCGCAGCCTATGATCATCCCAACCAGGCTTTTGCATTTGGTACCGCAGGAAATTATGCACGTAAAATTGATTTCAATACCGAATGCCAGTCAATAGAAGATGCAACAGAAAAATGTACCGCCTTAGCTAACCCGACAGACTATAATAAATCGGCCTGGCTTACATTTAAAACGCCCTCTTATTTCGACTACATCGTGGTACAGTTGTCCGGTACCGGTGCTACCAGTTATTTTCCTTCAAACAATAATGCAGCTACCTACAGAACATTCGGTTATACTTTATACAAAGGGGATGCGGTAACCACACCTATTGCTTCTTTAACAACAGTGGATGGTTGCGACTCGCTGCAATCAAATGGATATTATGCCGGATACAAAGTATACAAGTGCAGCGATTTGGATACCGGTACCACGTACAGCATACAGATCTTTATAAAAAAAGATTTTGCAGATGATATACGGATTGGCATTCTTACCGGGGGGCAGGTTCCTACCAAAGGCCCCAAACCAGTTCTTTTATCAGTTCCGGCGCCCAATGCAGTTGGCAATTTGCCCGCTTCACCTACAGGCACCCTCACTACCATTAATGATGTATGGGGATGCAACAGCAGGCATACGATACCCACCTGTGGATCATCTTTGCCCGACTCAGGAATCCGGTATAATGGTTTGAGGTATAATCTCAGTAGTTTTTTTACATTTACCCTCACCAATACCAGTGCGATTTCATTTAGCAGCTTTGTTACGCAATGCGGTCCGCAGCCACTGGTAAGGGTGTATAAGCAGGGGCTCACCAATAGTTGCGCCGGTTTGGATACTGCCAATATTATCGGGGTATTTAATTATAGCGGAACAATTGATTGCCTGCCGCCAGGCAATTATACGGTGCAGGTATCCGGGCAGGATGCAACGGAATGGTATGGCCGTTTTCATTATGGAGTGCCCGCCTACAATGCAGAGCAATGCCTGAGTACAAATTTGGGTACCGGATTCCGGCTGGATATGACAGCTTATACCAGGAAGGCTGCCAATAAATATGCATTGGGTACTACCGGTGCATTTGACAGCATCAACCGGGTGGGGAGCGTTATGCAACCATTACTACATGGCATACCCTATTCGGCCGTGTCGGATACGATGGGTTGCCAGAATACGCTGCGGCCAATTGATACAACCTGCAGCCCACTCAACAATAAAGTGATTTACCGCCAGTTTGTGGTGGCAGACAGTGGTGTGGTTGATTTTTCTAACCTGACTTATCCCGCTTATTCAGCCTGGAAATACAGGCTATACAGCGGCGATGCCAATGCCCTGGCTACCGCCCAAAAAATTTTCAATTATCCCGCAAAGATCACCGGGTTGAAGCCTGTAACAGAATGTATGGATTACTATACGTATTGCAGTAATAAAACCGCCTGCGTAGTTCCGGGTACCTATACATTTACCACCATGGGGGGCGATGCGGATGTAGGCAGGGTTGATAAGCCGGTCTTTACTTTTGTAAAAACAAGAACAAGGCATCACAGTCCCTTTACAGCACAGGATTTGGGCAATATCATGGATACGCTGGGTGCCGGGGGTGGCACTATTAAAACCGACTTGGATGACTGGAGTTGTACCGACAATGCGGTTACGATTAATGGAACAGCACCCAGTATTGTTGGGGGTAAAACCGCCACCAAGGCTATTTACAGGCAGTTTTACCTGAAAGCGGATGCATTGGTGAAAATTGATAATCCATATTACTATTATTGCTATGCCCGGGCTTATGGAACCCGGACGTTGTTTTACGGGAAAGCCACCGATGGTTTTGCAGGCTTGTCTGAAGTAGGCGGGCAATGGAGTAATTTTACTTACCAGGCCGGATCTACCGTGGGCTGTACCTTACTGCCTGCCGGTTGGTATACCGTGGTATCTTACAACCAGGGGCCCAGTTACGACAGTACTTTCCGTAGCCTTAACCTGGATGGCAGGTACAATAGTGCGGTGAGCTACAACGATGAATTTAATATTACCATCACACCTACCTGCCCCGGCCCTGCGTACAACAGGCCATATAAAGCTTCAGTAGGTACGGGAAACCTTCCCCATTTGATACAATGGGGCAACCGCGTTACCAGCACACCGGCTTATCCAAGAAGGGATACCACTTATGTATTGCCAACCGAACGGTTTAATTGCACAGTTGATACGCCGTTTAGCAAACATCCAATAAAAAGTTGTGAAGCAACCGCCAACAGGGTAGTTTATTATGTTTTTAAAACAACCCAGGTGTCATTTTTGCAAATCAACGCAGGTGGCTATTTCGCTGCATTGTATGATAAAGATGTGCGGTCAGACTCAGCACAGTTTGGTGCGTTAAAACCAATTCAGTATTGTAACAATAGTGCAGGGTATATCCAGTATTGTTTTTTTCAGCCCGGTACCTATACGCTGGTGGTATTTGCCAAAGATGCCAATATATGCCAGTCGGTTACGCCTTCCATTTATATCGCTGATATTGGTTATTCCCGTTTTGATTATGCGGTCAATGCATACGATTTTGGAACAGTGCCCCCGGACTCCACTTTCCACTATGGTAAAGTGGGAGATATTAACCCATTGAACAGCAGCAGGGCTCCAAGCAATGATTTATTTTACTGCACTACCGGCGCTTCCGCCACAGATCCAACCGACCCGGTTTGCAATACCACCGTTAATCCCAATGTTTATAATAATGGCCCCAATAAACCTTTGTATGATTCCATCTTTACACCATCCAATAATGTTGCAAGAAGAAACCTTTGGTACACATTTGTAGTGGACCAGCCAGGTTATGTAAAAGTAAAAGTGGAAAGTAAAACTCCCGCCAGGGAATACCAGCAAAAGTTTACGGTATATCAAAGCAATGTAAATGGCACATTGCCCTTTACTACAGTTGTAAGCACGGGGCAGGTAGATTCCACGGTGGCACAGGGTTTAAGAGCGATTGGTACCAACCAGCAAACATGGTATTACTGTGCCAACCTTACCAATGAAGTATCGTTTTACCGGGATCCGTGTTCATCCGTTACGAACCGGTATTATGTGCTGGTAGAAAATGTAAATGCTGAGCCTTATGAAAATGGAGGTACGTTACCCAATACCCAAACAGAAGTATCGGTGATGATAGATTCTGTAACACTCGTTCTGCCAAAGCATGATCACTATTCGCTTGCCGGAGATATAGGCACAGTAGGCGTTGGCAAGTATATCGGGGATGTTGATAATTATTCCTGCGCTACCAAAGATCCTACCGATCCCATTTATTATTACGGAAACACTCCCCAGTGCCAGAAAACATTGTGGTATAAATTTACGGCTACCATCACCGGCAATGTGCGATTCAGGATTTACATCAACGGGGTACGTAAGCAGGATTATTATGATGTGCAATTATTCAGGCAATTAATACCAGGCGATTCAACATCCAATGGCTTGCAGATACAGGGGTATGCAGGTGTATATGGTTCCGACAATACTTACTGGGCAGAATGTTGTGTGGCACCCGGCAATTATTATTTATTGCTTCCGGGATGCGCCCAGGTAAATGCCAATGTATATCCTGAAATCGAGTTGATAGAAGCCGTAGGTGATTTTTGTAGCAGGGCAGTGCCTTCTGCTATTAACGGGCCGGGTGCTGTAACCACCTCTTTATTGGTAAACTGTCATACCATCGGTACCGATTATGGTGAATTTGGGCCACAACTTACCTGTCCGCAGGGAGCCAATACCGCCGGCTATAAATCAAGCTGGTTCCGTATGGATATTGGTGGTACCGATACATTGGATGTAACTACCTACCTGGTAGAAAACACCAATGCGGCATCCAGCGATATTAAATACCGGCTGATGACCGGCAACTGCGGCGCCTTGCAGGAGCAGAGTTGTGTGCTGGATGCATTAACACAAAATACCTATCAGTGCCTGGTGCCCGGGCAAAGTTATTATGTGCAGGTTTTTACACCGGTTACAAAATTCAACCAGGCGGTAAACGGTACCATCGATTTACATTTATCTGCCATCAAACATGCAGATACCTGTGCGCCATTAACCAACTGCCTTGCCAATGCTAACTTCACCGCCCTGTTTAATTGCAATACAGATGACTCGGTGAAGTTTGTAAATTTCTCCACCTATGGAACCAGCATTTCCTACAAATGGAACTTTGGTTACAATGGGCAAACATCCACTGCAGTGTCACCTTATTTCTTTTACCCTCCATTACCCTACGATTCAACCTATACCGTTAAACTGGTAGTGGATAATATCAGTTGTGGTAAAAAAGATTCCGTCACTAAAACGATCACCATACCGGGAAGACCATATATCAAACTGGGAAATGACATTTCCCGTTGTGACGGTTCGCCCATTACATTGGTTGCTACATCCTATACCGGCGCCACTTACCTTTGGCAAAACGGATCGGTTGCTGATACATTTAAAGTAACCACAACCGGTAACAATGATTATTGGGTAAAAATAAGTTACAACGGCTGCAGCAGTACCGATACGTTGAAAGTACTGGTAAGCCCCATTGCAGCAAAACCGAAACAAAGCATTATTGTATGCGTGGATTCTGTGTTGGTAAGCGCATACAGGGGCTATGGAGAAACCTATAAATGGAATACGGGCGCTACTACCTATTACGCTTATGTTAGTATTCCAGGAATTTACTGGGTGGATGTTAAGTATGGTAACTGCACCTACCGGGATACTTTTTTAGTAAGCAATGCCGCCACTTCAAGACCGCTGGCTGCTGATACTACTGTTTGTTTATCAGGTGGCGGATATACCTTGAATGCAAAAACAGCCGGGGCGATTTCCTACACCTGGCAAAACGGAAGTACCGCTGATAGTTTTAAAGTAACAACATCCGGGCAATACTTTGTCAGTATCAACTTTGGCAGTTGTGTTGTAAAAGATACGGTAAACATTAGCGGGTTTCCTGCACCTGTAATGATCAATATTGATACTTCCATTTGCGCCGGCTCATCATTAACGTTACCGTGGGGACCAGTTGTAACAGCAGCAGGAACTTACAGGGATACCATCCATTTTGCCGCAGGTTGTGACAGCCTGGTTAGAAGGGTAACAGTAACGATCCATCCAAAACCAAATATAGGAAGAGATACAACGGTATGCCTGGCCAGTCCATACCTGTTGAATGCCACTTCAACGGGAGCGGTATCTTATTTATGGCAGGATGGAAGCACCAATCCAACTTTCAGTGCAAATACGCCGGGATTGTATTGGGTAAGCGTAAACTTTGGTAACTGTAGTTCAAGGGATTCGATCACCATTTCAGGTTCGCCAACACCTGTTAATATCTTTACAGATACCAGTATTTGTTCCGGCTCATCCTACACACTGGCCTGGGGCGGTTCAGTAACCGTTGCAGGAACGTACCGGGACACCCTCCGCAATTACCGCGGCTGCGATAGTGTGATAAGGATCGTAAACCTTGGCATCAAACCAAAGCCTGCCCTGGGTAATGATACTACGACTGCTATTTGCAGCAGCAATAACTATAACCTTGGTACAGCTTATTCAACAACAGGACTCATTACAAACTGGACGATTGGTGGCATACCGGTAGCCAATCCTGTTGCCGTAAACAGCCCCGGCGTTTACAGGCTGATTGCTTTAAATAACAACGGATGCGCAGATACTGCCCTGCTAACACTTACGGTTAGCCCAAAACCGGTATTGGGCAATGATGTGGCAGCAGGTATTTGCCAGGGGGATGTATTCAACCTTAATAACTTATATAATACAAGTGGCCTGGTAAGCAACTGGACAATCAATAATGTGGTGGTCAGCAATCCGGCGGCAGTAAATATTAGCGGAGTGTACCAGTTGATTGCAGCAAATAGTTTTGGTTGCACTGATACTGCGCTGGTAACAGTAACAGTTAATTCCAGGCTATCATTGGGTAATGATACGAGTATCAGCATTTGTAGTGGTAATGCGATAAACCTTTCCGGTATTTACAACACAATAGGTTTCACTGCTAGCTGGACGGTTAATAATATTGTGGTTAACAATCCTGCTGCGGTTACAGCAGGTGGTATTTACAGGTTGATAGCCTCCAATGGATCCGGCTGTGCAGATACCGCCCTGGTAACCGTTTCATTTAATCCCAAACCATCATTGGGCAATGACACAGCGGTTAGTATATGCCAGGCAGCGCCATTCAATCTTGGTAATTTATATAACACCGGTGGGTTGGTCAATAGCTGGACGATCAACAATCTTGTGGTCGGCAATCCTTCATCAGTAAATATTAGCGGGGTGTACCGGTTAATTGCAGAAAATAATTTTGGTTGTGCAGATACTGCTCTAGTAACATTAACAGTTAACCCCAAACCATCATTGGGTAATGATACCAGCATCAGCATTTGCAGCGGTAATACTGTAAATCTTACCGGCATCTATAACACGGCCAATCTCACCATTGCCTGGACAGTCAATAATGTGGTAGTAAGCAATCCTGCTGCGGTTTCGGCGGGTGGTATTTACAGGTTGATTGCAACCAATACAACAGGTTGTACAGATACTGCATTGGTAACCGTTTCATTCAATCCCAAACCATCATTGGGTAATGATACAGCGGTTAGTATCTGCCAGGGAAATTCATTTAATCTTACCAACGTTTATAATACTGCTGCACTTACAGCCAGTTGGACTTTAAATAATATATCCGTTAGCAATCCATCCGCTATTACTGCGCCGGGAACATACCGGTTAATTGTAACCAATAATTTTAATTGCGCCGACACCGCATCCCTAACGCTTTCGTTTAATTTAAAACCCTCCGTTGGCAATGATACTGCGGTTAATATTTGCCAGGGTAATACATTTAATCTAACAGGTATTTATTCCGCTGCTAACCTTACAGCCAACTGGTCGATAAATAATACTGCTGTCAATAATCCACTTGATGTTGCGGTACCAGGCTCTTATCGGTTGGTAGTAACCAATGCTGCGGGTTGTAAGGACACGGCTATTGTTACATTAACAGCAAATACAAAACCCGCTGTCGGTAAGGATACCGCCATTGCCATTTGCCAGGGCGGGTCAGCCAACCTTTCTTTACTATACAATACAACCGGCCTAATTACCGACTGGACAAGAAATGGGCAGGCAATTACCAATCCATCGGCGGTAACGGTTGCAGGTATTTACCGGTTGATTGCAATTACAACCCAGGGCTGTGCCGATACTGCGTTGGTAACAGTAGCGGTTAGCCCCAAACCCAATTTGGGCAATGATACAAGCATCAATATTTGCCAGGGAGGCAGCTTAAATCTTACTGGTATTTACAATACTGCAGGCAATATCAATAGCTGGACAAAGGCCGGTGTTGCAGTCTCCAATCCTGCTGCGGTCAATGCAACGGGTGTTTATCAATTAATCACGACTTCCGCATCCGGCTGTGCAGATACCGTGCAGGTTACGCTTTCAACTATTGCCAATCCGCTGGTAGTAACCAACAACCCTGCTGCAATATGCCTGTCCAATACCGTGGATTTAACCAATGCTGCCATTACAACAGGATCTGCTGCCGGCTTGGTGTTTACTTATTGGTCGGATGCGGCAGGTACGGTTGCTTATAATACACCCACTACTGCGACAGGTGGTGTTTATTATATCAAGGGAACAAATACCACGGGCTGTGCTACTATAAAACCGGTAACAGTAACTTACCATCCATTGCCCCTGGTAAAGGCGGGTGCAGATTTTACGATTTGTTATAAAGATTCCGCTACGTTGAATGCTTCGGTTACGAATATTACCGCACCCGTCACCTACGGGTGGGAGCCAGTAACTACCGGGGGAATCAGCAATCCGGCATCGGCCAACACCATCATAAAACCAGTAGCCACACAGCAGTATATACTAACGGTGAAGGATGGCTATGGTTGTGATTATAGTATTAAAGATACGGTGCTGGTAACCATGCAGCCACCGGTACCTGCTTTTGCAGGCAATGATACCATTGCAGCAATCGGCGTTCCGCATCAACTGATGGCAACCGGTGGAATCAATTATATTTGGTCGCCGGGCTCGCTTTTAAACAATCCGTTTAGTGCTAATCCCTTAGCAACATTATATTCCGATGTCACCCTGTTTACCGTGACGGTAAAAGATATTGCTGGTTGCGTTGGGTATGATACAGTAAGAGTAAAAGCTTTCCAGGGTAACGCTTATTATGTACCCAATGCTTTCTCTCCAAACGGGGATGGCCTGAACGATGTTTTCAGGCCGGTAGCGGTAGGTATTGAAACAACAGAAACGTTCCGGATATTTAACCGCTATGGACAACTGGTATTTGAAACCAGTCAGCAGATGAAAGGTTGGGACGGCACCTACAAGGGAATTCCCCAGGCCGTGGGCAACTTCGTATGGATACTAAAGGGCAGGGGGCGCAATGGCAAACTGGTTGAAATGAAGGGTAATGTGATGCTGGTGAGATAATCGCAATCAAAACAAATAGCCCGTTTTTTATTACCTTTTTTTACATGGATTAATTGAAATAAAAGAACTGTTTTAGTTTGAAGATAAAGTTTACACCTTTTTGAAAGGTGTAAACTTTATCTTCAAACGCAGCTTTTTGTTCTATGAAGAATACTCCTGCATGTGCTGTAAAATCCTGTTACGTCCCTGTCGCCATTCCCCCGTTTTCCTTGACCACAATCATTGTATCAGCTAACAGCTATCATTTTACAGGCACAACCGGTTTAATATTTTAGCAAAAAAGAAAGTGGAAAAGATTCTACTGGTAGTAGATGCCATCAATATGGACGAATCAGCATTGGTATTTGCCTCCTACCTGGCCAGTTTGACAAAATCAACAATAACCGGCGTGTTTTTAGAAAATTTTGAGAACGAGGAACGGCCGGTGCTAAAGCTCATGAACGGGCTGGCTTATATGAATCTGGAAGCAGTTGAAGTATCTGCCAATCGCCAGGATAAAATATCGTTAATTGAAAAAAACATTTCCTTATTTAAAGAAGGATGTGCCAATAGGAAGATTACCTGCGGCCTTCACCGGGACCGGGGGGTGCCTTTCTATGAGCTGATTAATGAAAGCCGGTTTGCGGATGTATTGGTAATAGATGCGGATACCTCCTTTAAAAAACGCTATGATGGAACGCCTTCTGAATTTGTAAAAGATATACTATCAAAAGCGGAATGCCCCGTAATTGTCGCTCCTGAAAGATTTGACGGGGTGGATGAAATTGTATTCACTTACTATGGAACCTCATCTTCTATGTTTGCCATTAAACAATTCACTTATCTTTTTCCTGAATTAAAGGATAAAAAAATTAGCGTGATACAGGTAAATAAAAACGGCGAATGGCATGATATGGATAAATACAAACTCAAAGAATGGTTGAAAGAACATTATTCCGATATACAGTTTGAAGCTTTAAAGGGCGAAACGGATAGCACATTGTTTGATTACCTGCTTAAAAGAAAAAATATATTCCTGGTGATGGGAGCTTATGGCAGAAATGCCTTGTTGCAATTTTTTAGAAAGAGCCATGCGGATATACTGATTCAAAATATTATGAAACCGATTTTTATAGCGCATTTGTAAACAGAGAATCTTTACCGGTAAAAACACTCATTATGAAAAAAATTATCGCCGCATTTGATGGCCTCAAATACTCAGAAAGTACGAGGGATTATGCAATATACCTGGCAAAGCAAACCAACACGCATCTCGTAGGTGTATTTATGAATGACTTTACCTACACCAGCTATAAAATCTATGACCTGATTGCTAAAGAAGGTGTATCTGAAGATAAACTTAAAAAACTGGAGGCACAGGATAAATTAACGCGTGCTGAAGCAGCCGCGGATTTTGAGAAATCCTGCCAGCATTCCGCGTTGGAATTTTCCATTCACAACGATCGCAATATTGCCATCCTGGAGTTGAAGCATGAAAGCCTGTATGCCGACTTGCTGGTGATTAATTCCGGAGAAACGCTTACACATTATGCTGAAAATTTGCCGACCCGTTTTATCCGGGAACTGCTAAGTGATACGCAATGCCCCGTATTGATTGTACCACAGAAATACAAACCCATTCAGAAGATCATCCTATTGTACGATGGGGAACCTTCCTCCGTACATGCCGTAAAAATGTTCAGTTATTTATTGCCGCAATTAAAGCATTTGGATACGGAAGTAGTTTCTGTAAACCCGGTCAATGCATCCATGCACCTGCCCGATAACAAACTGATGAAAGAATTTATGAAACGGCATTACCCCAAAGCGACCTACACCATCATGAAAGGCTGGGCCGAAGATGAAATTGTAAAGCACCTGAGAAGCACAACGGAAAATGCACTCGTGGTGTTGGGCGCTTACCAAAGGGGAACGGTAAGCCGTTGGTTTCGGGAAAGCATGGCGGATACACTGATGAAAGAATTGAAATTGCCATTGTTTATTGCCCACAATAAATAAAATAAAGGAAAGCCAGATCGCCAATGAGGAAACAAATGAAATCCCTGTTTGATACTTATACAACACAGATAGATTTTCTTAAAAATTATTAGGAAACAACATAAAGCTGAATATAAATATCAATATCACGTAACCAGGTGAACGGAAAAATAATTGCTGAAAACCCGGCTGCCAATACCACCCAATAATCACCTGTCTGTTATCCCGGGTAACAGCCCTGTTAAAAGAATTCGCATGGTTCGCTATAAAGCAACGAACCGGCAAATCGCTATTTCCTTAAATGAGGATAATCAAAGTTTTTTAGTAACTATTCAGTGCCTAAAAAAGTTTGGTTTCAATAGTAGTTCAGGATTGCTAGAGTTATGCACACATAGTTGATGGTGTTTAAAAAATTACAACTTTTCAACTTAATTTCCTCCCGTTCTCCTGCGAATATTCCAAAA
>JANPIJ010000375.1:0-4490 GCA_031424955.1 Ferruginibacter sp.
TTGCCGCGTTGCAAAATCATATTATCAGAAAATATGGCGGGCAGGCTAAGCTGTGCATCGCTTGTAATAACAATAATTAAGAAAAAGAATAAAAGTGCAATCCTGATCTGGTCCCTTGTAGCATGCATGAACAATCGTTTGGAAAGGTTGAAATTAGTTCATTTAAGGTAACCGCCATCCTGAGGCATCCTGTTAAAATATTCACAGTTGAAATGGACTCGTTCTGTTTTTTCTTCCAGCGTTTGGGAGAGCGTTGCTGTTGCCTGGTGCTGTACAGGCGGCCTAAGGATAATAACTAACAACCGCATCAGTTTTCCAGCCTTTAAAGGTGGGAAATACTGATGCGGTCGTTCCCCTTCAGGGGTTAGGGGCGCCCTATTTTATAAAAACCATCCGGTAATCTACATTTACTTTGCCCTTTGAGATATCAGACAATTTCCTTTTGAGTAAAGTACGTTTTAATGGTTTAATATAGTCGATAAATAACTTCCCTTCTGTATGGTCGTATTCATGCAGGATTACCCTGGCAGTAATACCATTGAATGTTTTGGTATGTGGTTGAAAATTCTCATCCACAAAATTGATCGTTACCCTTTCACCACGAAATACATCTTCCCTTATTTTAGGAATGCTCAGGCAACCTTCATTGTAACTCCATTCTTCCCCTTCAATTTTTTCAATATGTGCATTGATGAAAGTACCTTTAAAGCCAGGCCCGTCCGGGTACAGATCTTTTTCATCCTCTTCCAGGTTTTCAAATATCTGGGTGCTGTCAATCACAAACAGCCGGATTTCTTTATTTACCTGTGGAGCTGCCAATCCAACGCCATTGCTGTTGTACATGGTTTCCCACATATCGGCAATTAGCTTATCCAATCCCGCATAATCGGGGTTGATATCCTTACATACTTTTCTTAAAACGGGTGACCCGTAGGCTACAATTGGTAAAATCATAATACTTAATGGAAAACTTTTATCCTGTTTCGGTTAATTTAAAGAGTGAAGCACTGGCTGAAATTAGGGAATTCTTTATTGGCTTTACTTTTATGACCCGGCAAATTTACAAATTTCCTACTGATTGCTTTGAAGATACTCCTGCAAAATGATGGTAGCAGCAATAATATCCACATTTCCCTTCACCCGGCGGTCCTTTTTCTTCATTCCCATTTGAAGCATGGCATCCTTCGCCATTTTGGAACTATAACGTTCGTCCACCGTTTTTAACGGCATCTGGGGAAATTCTTTTTCCAGCTTTTTGATGGCCGCTTTTACCAGCGGGGTTCCATGGGTATCGCTTTCATCCCAGTTTACAGGAAGCCCGATAATAACCAGTTCTACCTGTTCCGCAGCAAAGTATTTTTTCAGGTAGGCAATCAATTCTTTTGAATCAATGGTGGCCAGCCCGGTTGCAATAATCTGCAGGGGATCAGTTACTGCCAGCCCTGTTCTTTTTCCGCCGTAGTCGATTGCTAATATTCTGGCCATATACCCCTATCCCCTAAAGGGGGACAACTGTTTAGTGTAAAAAAATATCGAGTAACACAAACACCGCAAATACTACGGAGGCTATTCCATTGGCGGTCATGAATGCGATGTTTACTTTCGTGAGATCATAAGGCTTTACGATGGAATGCTGGTAGATGAGCATACCAATAAATACCGCGATACCTATCCAGTACAACCATCCAAAATGGCCATATACTCCTGCAGCTATTACACAGGCGGCTGACAGCAAATGCAATATCTCTGACACCCGCAATGCTTTGGATTTACCCAGGGCGGCAGGTATGGAATGGAGGTTTTCCGATTTGTCGAAGGCTTCGTCCTGCAGGGCATAAATGATATCGAAACCACTTACCCAAAACAAAACAGTAAAAGAAAACAATACCGGCAATACATCGAACCTGCCGGTAACAGCAAGGTAAGCACCGATGGGAGCAAGACTTAACCCAACCCCCAATACCAGGTGGCAGAGCGCTGTAAAACGTTTGGTATAGCTATAAAACAACACAACAAATAAGGCGACCGGGGATAAATAAAAACAAATGCGGTTGATAAAAAAAGTGGCGATGGTAAACAACAGGCAGTTGATGATTACAAAACGCAGGGCACTTTCTTTTGAAATGATACCGGCCGGAATTTCACGAATGGCGGTACGGGGATTCTTTGCATCAAAGTTGCTGTCGAGGTAGCGGTTAAAGGCCATGGCGGCGCTTCGTGCGAAAATCATGCAAAGGATAACCAATACAAATTTTATAAATAGCTCCTGCCCGGTAATAAAAATTTTATTTCCCGAAACAACGCCAATAGTTTCAATGAAATTTAACCGGTTACTGAAATGTGTGATAGCCAAAGAAAAACCAATCAGTGCAAAAGGCATTGCAAAAATGGTATGGCTAAATTTTACTAAGTTTAAATACTTTTTTATACTACTCATCAATCAGTTATATATGTTCAATTTCAAATGGTTCAATGCCAGGTGGGTAAGGTTACGTAAAGCAATTCAGTACAAGAGTACGATCCCGATAAAAGATCGGGAGAGCCTGTCACCAAAGCTAAATCAAGGCTCAAATGCCGGGGCAAAAAAATACGTTCAAAACGTTTCGCATCAATCGAACCCGCCAAAGTCAAACGCCCGGCATTTCTTTCCCCCTTCAGGGGGCCAGGGGGCTTCTTACCAACTCCCACAACACAACACCCGCCGCCGTAGCAATGTTCAGCGAATGCTTCATACCGAACTGCGGGATCTCAATACAGCCTTCGCATTGCCGGATGGTTTCCTGCTCTACGCCAGTCACCTCGTTCCCAAAAATGACCGCTATTTTAACACCGGGTAAATAATTTAACCCATTTAGCATGGTACTACCCTCCGCCTGTTCCACCGCAAATACCCGGTACCCCAATTCGTGTAATTCCTGTATTGCCAAATTCGCGCTGTCAAAATGCTTCCAGCTTACGCTGTCCTCTGCACCCAACGCTGTTTTCTTGATTTCTTTATGCGGTGGTTTGCAGGTGTAGCCGCAGATATAAATGGCTTCCATTAAAAATGCATCCGCTGTTCTGAACACACTGCCCACATTGTAAGCACTTCGAATATTCTCCAATACCACAATCACCGGTTTCTTTTCCGATTGTTTAAATTCATCCACCGACATCCTGTTTAGCTCATCCATGCTCAGTTTTCTCATACCCTGCCTCTAAAGTTTATATTTGCTGCAAAAATAATTGACATAATCCACAAACCCATCGAAGAACCTGATAAAGACCTTATTTTTGAACAAATTTGAAAATGTGAAAATTCGAAAATGTGAAAATAAATACATCCACCATTACCACATTGCCAGATTTTGCTGTTTATTGATTCATTTTCAAATTGCGTAATTTTCAAATTTTCACATTAAATATTTATGGCCAAAGCAACCGGCGAAACCCCTTTAATGCAACAACACAATGCCATCAAGGCACGGTACCCTGATGCGATTTTGCTTTTTAGAGTGGGTGATTTTTATGAAACCTTTGGGCAGGATGCCGTAAATGCTTCCGGTGTGCTGGGTATTACGCTCACCAAAAGAAACAATGGCGATGCCAATTCTTCCCAGCTGGCCGGTTTTCCGCACCATGCGCTGGATACTTATTTGCACAAACTGGTAAAGGCCGGTTACCGCGTGGCCATCTGCGATCAGTTGGAAGACCCCAAAATGGCGAAAGGCATTGTAAAAAGAGGGGTGACCGAACTGGTTACTCCCGGTGTGGCCACCAGTGATAAATTGCTGGAACATAACAGCAATAATTTTTTGGCCGCCCTGCATTTTGATGATGCGAAAATCGGTATCGCATTTTTAGATATCAGCACCGGCGAATTTTTTATTGCGGAAGGCGACCGGGAGTATGCCGATAAATTATTACAAAGCTTAAAGCCTGCGGAAGTAGTTTTTCAGCGCCAGCAGCAAAAGCATTTTAAAGAATATTTTGGCACCAAATTTTTTACCTACGCACTGGATGAATGGATTTTTGCCGAGGCTTACGCTACAGAAAGTTTATTAAAACATTTTGGCACCCATAGCCTCAAGGGCTTTGGTGTAGATTCATTGAAGGTGGGCGTTATTGCCGCTGGTGCTATTCTCCATTATTTAAAAGATACGGAGCATCCCAACCTGGGCCATATCACTTCCATTCAGAGAATTGACCGGGAAGAACATTTATGGATGGACCGCTTTACCATTCGCAACCTGGAATTATTTGGCGGCGCTGATGGCAGCAATACCCTGCTAAAAGTATTGGACAATACCGTATCGCCAATGGGTGCACGCTTATTAAAAAGATGGATGGTATTACCATTGAATGACATTATCAAAATCACGGAACGTTTAAACACCGTTGAATTTTTAATAAAAGAAGTAGATGTAAGAAATAAAATTTCGCATCATATCAAGCAGGCTGGCGATGTGGAAAGACTGGTGAGTAAAGTGCCGTTGAAAAAGGTAAACCCC
>JANPIJ010000376.1:0-4003 GCA_031424955.1 Ferruginibacter sp.
AACTACGCAAGACTCGCTTCCGGTGGTTGACTAAACCTTGCCGGACAGGATTGGTTACCCGTCGGGTAATTAAGAGATGTTTCAATTTAATATCCTCACCTCACGGATTTATCACAGCGCAACACCATTCACCATTCACCAGCCCCCCTCACATTCCGCCCCCACACTGTAACATTTGTAACCATCATTCTACTCCATTTGTAACATCTTTGCAGCAAAAGAAACAGGTACACGATGGAGATAATTGGTTATTTACTGGCGGCATTGGTAGGCATTTCGCTGGGGCTGATCGGTGGCGGCGGTTCCATTTTAACCGTGCCGATTTTAGTATATGTTATGGGGTTAAACCCTATATTGGCCACTTCCTATTCTCTGTTTATAGTTGGCTCCACTTCCCTGGTGGGTGCAGTTAATAATTATTTTAAAGGCTTCGTAAATATCAAAACGGCTTTGCTTTTTGGCATCAGTTCTATCAGCACGGTATTTATTACCCGGAAATTATTGATGACGTTAATCCCGCCGGTGTTGTTTCGTACAGAACATTTCCAGGTTACTCAATCAATGGCAACAATGGTATTGTTTGCCATTTTAATGCTGGTAGCTGCTGTTGCAATGATCAGCAATAAAGATGTGGCCATCCATCCAAAAACGGCTGCTATCCCATACGAGACCAATATTGCCAAACTATTATTCTATGGAATCCTGATCGGACTTGCAACCGGGTTCTTGGGTGCAGGAGGCGGATTTTTATTAATTCCGGCGCTGGTACTGCTACTGAAAATGCCCATGAAAAATGCCATCGGCACTTCTTTACTAATCATAGCACTCAATTCCCTGGTTGGCTTTACCGGAGATATCGGGCATTTTACCATCGACTGGAAATTTCTAATCATCATCACCTTGGTTGCGGTGGCCGGAATATTCATCGGCGGCCTGCTGGCAAAAAAGCTGGAGGGTGAAAAACTGAAAAAAGGCTTTGGCTGGTTTGTGTTATTGATGGGTATCTATATTTTAGTGAAGGAAATTTTTATTTCACCGGCATAAAATAACGAAAGAGATGTTCGTACACCCCACGCTGCATGAGCGGCTATTTTCAGATTAACCGAAATATGAATTTTAAATTGTACTGTTACACCACGAATGCAACAAAAGTTACCAAGTAAAACGAAATCATTTTGCAACTTTACAGTCGTAAAACATAAATAAATCATCATGAATATAGAACAAATTTACACCGGCTGCCTGGCGCAAGGTGCGTATTATATCACCAGCAATGGTGAAGCGGCCATTATTGACCCGCTTCGTGAAACAGAACCTTATATCAAAAGGCTGCAAAAAGACGGCGTTAAATTAAAATATGTTTTTGAAACCCATTTTCACGCTGATTTTGTAAGCGGTCACGTGGATTTAAGTAAAAAAACAGGCGCTCCCATTGTATACGGGCCGAATGCCACCTGTGAGTTTGAATGTATCTCAGCAAAAGACGGCGAGGAATTTAAGGTGGGTGATGTAACGTTTAAAGTACTGCATACTCCGGGCCATACGATGGAAAGCACTACATTTCTTTTAAGAGATGAAACAGGAAAAGATCATGCTATTTTTTCGGGCGACACATTGTTTTTGGGAGATGTTGGCCGCCCCGACCTTGCTCAAAAAGCGGCGCACATGACACAGGATGAGTTGGCGGGTTTATTGTATGAAAGTTTAATGACCAAAATAATGCCACTGGCCGATGATGTAATTGTATATCCTGCACATGGCGCCGGCAGTGCCTGCGGAAAAAACATGATGAAGGAAACAGTAGATAGCCTGGGCAACCAGAAGCGGATGAATTACGCCTTGAACCAACCCAATAAAGAAGCATTTATTAAAGCCGTAACAGAAGGGTTACTTCCGCCTCCCGCCTATTTTGGTTTAAACGTAGCCATGAACAAAAAAGGATATGAAAGTTTTGAATCTGTTTTAAACAATGGTATGCAGGCATTAACACCGGATGAATTTGAAGCGGTGGCAGAAAATACGGATGCATTGATATTGGATACCAGGGACAACACAGCATTTTACAAAGGCTTTATTCCCCAATCGGTAAACATTGGTTTAACCGGTGATTTTGCTCCCTGGGTGGGCGCACTGATTGTAGATGTAAAACATGCTTTATTATTGGTGACCGATGAGGGTAAAGAGGAAGAAACCGTTACCAGGTTGAGCCGGGTGGGATTTGATAATATCCTGGGACATTTAAAGGGAGGCTTTGCAGCCTGGCTTGAGTCCGGCAAAGAAGCTGACCTGGTGGATAGAATAACCCCCGATCAATTCGCAAAGGAAGTGGAAATTGGGAAAGATAAAATCATTGACGTAAGAAAAGAGACGGAATATGCAGCATCCCACATTGATGAGGCATACAACAGGCCGTTGGCTTATATCAACGACTGGGTGAAAGAGATCAACCCGGAAGAACATTTTTACCTGCATTGCGCCGGCGGTTACCGCAGTATGATGGCCGCTTCTATATTGCAGGCACGCGGTTACAGGAATTTTACAGAAGTAGCTGGCGGCTTTGATGCGATCAGCAAAACCAATGTTCCCCAAACAGATTTCGTGTGCCAGACTAAGGTGATGAAAGCATAATAAACAGATGGTTAAGTTTGATTAGAAGTAAAACATAAGATGAAAAACAAGGGCAGCCGAAAGGTTGCCTTTATGTTGTTCATGCACCGGCACATTCGCTAAATCAGCAAAACATCATTTCTACTACTAATTTGGCCTTAACAAAAAATGTCGGATTTCCTTGATGATCTGTGCTTTCTCTACCCTATTTTTTGGTAAACACCACATGCCACATGCCCCTTAAATCACCCGCTTTGTATCCTTTTGCTTTATCGGCCGGATACAGGGAATCGATTACCGGTAACAGGTCATTGGGTATTTCCTTCCCGGGTGTGCCGTGGCAATTCAAACACATACTTTGCATTAAAATAGGTTTGTAATAATGAAACTCCCCGTTGCGGGAAACTACTACTGGCCTTAGTGAGTCTTTATTCGCCCACAGGGTTGTATATTTTTCCCATTCAATTTTATCAAAGTCGGAAAGCACATTTTTTGAGTTCCTGTTTCTATCAGATACACGGCCAATAGTAATTCCTTCGGATACATAGCTTGCTGTTATGGGCAATGCCTCCACATTACAAAATTGTAAAGCGCCTGCAAGCCCCTTCTCCCCGATTTTTTTTACCAGCGTATTCCGCAGGGTATCAAAAGTAATTTTGACAATACTGTCGCCTTTGGAAATATAAGTAGCAGTTTCCTCTTCATTTTGTTTACTATTGCGTGTACCATCAGGGTTACATGCTGTAACAAAAAAAATAGTGAGTAAACAAAAGCTGATTTTTTTCATACACGTCTTGTTAGTGATACAATGGGGAACCCGGTATAAAGGTAGTTAAATAGTAAAACCAGGAACGGGTGCATTTCAAATCCGATAGCTATCGGATCATCCTGCTCAGGCGGCGCAACAAAAGCAGTATACACTTTCATTAAAAGGAATGCTTATGGGTGATAAAACATTCGTTTATTTTGCAGCCCGTTTGACCTCACCCCCAACCCCTCTCCAAAGGCGAGGGGAGCCTGACTCTGAAAATTTGAAATTGTATTTTATTGGCTGTCAGTAAGCTAACAATGGTGTATATATAATTGTCGCATATGGTCACCACCCCTTTAAAGAATTGTAGCGGCGATTGTAATCATCACTGTGATTGATAAACTCCCGGCGCTTCTTAAATCAGCAAGAGTTGTCGAAAATTTTTAAGTAACAAAAGTTACCTACTGTGAAATAATAGCTTGATAAATTTGCATTAAACAATCATACAATGGCAACGATCAATTTAACGACACAGGACTTTAAAGACAAGATATTTAACTACGAAACAGAGCAGGACTGGAAATACCCGGGTACCTTACCAGCCATCATAGATTTTTACGCAGACTGGTGTGGCCCCTGCAAAAT
>JANPIJ010000377.1:0-128493 GCA_031424955.1 Ferruginibacter sp.
CTCCTGGCTAAAGGACAAGGGAATCATTGCGGGCCTTGGATTGGCTGCCTGTATCACAGGCAACAGTTCCATGCCGGAAGGTTTTTGTACCTGGCCGGCCAACAGTGCTACTGTTGGATAGTCAAATATATCACCGATGGGCATCTCGATACTAAATGCTTTGCGGATAGCTGAAATCAACCTGACCGCCAGCAAAGAGTGGCCGCCCAATTCAAAAAAATCATCGTGTACACCTACCTGATCTACTTCCAGGATATCTGCCCAAATTGCAGCCAGTCTTTCTTCCACTTCATTGCGGGGAGCTATATATTGGCCGCTTAATAATTCGGTTGCATCCGGATCAGGCAGTGCCTTCCGGTCTACTTTACCATTGGCGGTTAATGGAAGGCTTTCCAGTTCTACCAGTGTGGATGGCAGCATGTATTCCGGCAATTTTTCTTTTAGCTCATCCAGGATGGCTTCCCTTTCAAAAGCATCCTGCGGTACGATATAGCCTACCAATCTTTTGTTGCCCTGCTGGTCTTCTTTTACCAGCACTACAGCTTCCTTCACCCATTGGCTTTGTTGCAATATGCTTTCAATTTCGCCCGGTTCCACCCGGTAGCCTCTGATCTTTACCTGGTCATCTACCCGGCCGATAAAGCTGATATTTCCATCGGGTAAATATTTTACAAGGTCACCTGTTCCATACATTTTACCACCGGCTTGTTTGTTAAACGGGTCGGCAATAAACTTTTCGGTTGTTAATGTTTCATTGTTAAAATATCCCTTTGCTACGCCATCACCGGCTATATACAACTGGCCGGGCACAGCAACCGGACAGGGTTGTAATTCCTTAGACAAAACATAAACCCTTGCATTGGAAAAAGGTTTTCCAATGGGGATTGTTTTGCCATAGTTATTTCCCGGTTTTACTTCGTGCATCAGTTTACCAATCGTGGTTTCGGTTGGCCCGTAATGGTTAAACACCCTGCAACCACTGGCTGCGGAAAGGATATTTACGGCCAGTTCAGATTGTAATGCTTCTCCTCCGAAGATGAGTAATTTTTTAGGTAATAACATTCCTTCGTCCTGTGATAAAGCCTTCCAGTGAGAAGGTACGATCTTCAGGCAGTCAATGGTATGTTGGTTAAAATACTGATGCAACGCTTCGATATTACTCACCGTTTCTTTGGTGAATAAATGCAATGCCCCGCCTGATAAGAGCGAGCCGTAAATCGCCGTATTACCCAGGTCGGTGGCAATGGTAGATACCAGCGCAAAAGATTTGCATTGGTCTACCCCGGTATAATTATTTAATCCGAAATAATAATCCAACAGGTTTTGATGGGTTACCATTACTCCCTTGGGTTTGCCCGTGGAGCCGGAGGTATAGATCGTATAAGCGAGGTTGTTAGCAAGGGGCTTTGCTGATAAATTGCCGGTGGGTTGGCAACTGATATTGGTACCGTCGGTTTCAATTATCTCCACCCCTGATGCTGCTTCCAGTTGATCACCGGCATTGCTGCTGCTCACCACTATTTTTGCTGCGGCGTCTTCCAGCATATAGCTGATACGATCCTGCGGAAAATCGGTATCAATCGGAACATAGGCTGCGCCTGCTTTCAGTATGCCCATCATACCCACCATCATTTCTATTCCACGCTCCACATATAAGGGTACCAATGTATCTTCCTTTACCCCACGGCTTCTTAAATAATGCGCCAGTTGGTTGGCCCTTTCATTGAGCTGCTGGTAAGTAAGTTGTTCGTCTTCAAAAATAATTGCCGGGGCTCCCGGTGTTTTATTTACCTGCTCCTCAAACAAATCCACAACCGTTTTATCCCTGGGATAAACGACCGCTGCTATATTATCGCCTTCCAGCAATTGTGTTTCTTCCGACACAGACAGCATCGGCAACAGGCCAATATTCTGTTGGGGATTTTTTACTACTGCGTTTAATAGCTGCTGGTAGTGTACAATCATTTTTTCAATGGTTTCCACCTTGTAGAGATCAGTGCTGTATTCTATTGCACATTGAAGCCCGTTGGGGGTTTCTGTCATAAAATACGTAATATCAAACTTGGATATTTGTGCATCAAATCCTAACTGCGATAATTCCAGGTCACCTAAACGCAATTCCGTAATCTCCGGTGTATTCAGCAAAACCAGCATTACCTGGAACAGGGGGCTGCGGCTCATATCCCGTTCCTTTACCACCGCTTCCACCACTTTCTCAAATGGTACATCCTGGTGCTCATAAGCGCCGAGCGTAGTATCTTTTACTGATTGCAATAATTCAGTAAAACTCATCCCGCCATTCAGCTCCGTGCGCAAGGTCAGCGTGTTTACAAAAAAGCCCAACAGCCCTTCCACTTCCTCCTGGGGGCGGTTGGAGATAGAGGTGCCCACACTGATATCTTCCTGGCTGCTGTACCGATGCAGCAACACTTTAAAAACGGACAGCAGCGTCATAAAAAGAGTGACGCCATTTTGCTGACTCAATTCTTTTAAACTGCCTGTTAATGTCTTATCTATCTTAAAACCGGTAGCGGCTCCGCGGGTGCTGCCGGTAGCAGGACGGGGATAATCCGCAGGCAATTGCAACGGTGTATTCCCATTCAGTTTTTCTTTCCAGTAAGCCAGTTTTTTATCCAATACCTGGCCCTGCAGATAGTTCCGCTGCCAGATGGAATAATCTGCATATTGAACATTCAATTCAGGTAACAGGGCTGGTCTTTGTTCTGTAAATGAGCTGTATAATGCTGCTACTTCTTTTACCAATATGGAGAGCGACCAGGCATCAGATGCAATATGATGCATGGTTACTACCGCCACATGTTGCAGTTCATCCAGTTTGATCAAGTGGGCACGCAGCAGGTAATCCTTTGATAAATCAAAGGGCTTCCTGATCAGTTCAGTAGTATATTTTTTTAACCCTTGCTGGTCCTGTTTATAAGCAGCGCCATCCATTAACTGCATGCTCCATTCCCCAGGCTCCATTACAGACTGGTAAACCCGCCCGCCCTGTTCCCGGAATACGGTACGAAGCACTTCATGACGGGAAACGATTCCCTGCAATGCCGATGAAAGCGCTGTTATATTGAGATGGCCTTTGAATAATAATACTACGGGTACATGGTACTGCACGCTTCCTTCCAACTGGTCGATAAACCATAGCCGTTCCTGGCTATAGGACAACGGAATGCGATCCGGACGGGTGATGATTTCAATGGGTGGCTGAACCACTTCACCGGACAGCAGTTGCAGTTCTACCGCAAGGGCCGCGATGGTAGGATGTACAAAGAAATCCTTAATGGCTACTTCAATTCCCATTTGCCGGCGTATGGCTGATATTACCCGGGTAACCAACAATGAGTGCCCGCCGATTTCAAAGAAATTATCGTGGATACTCACGGAGTCAATACCCAACAGCTCCTGCCAGATATTTGCCAGCACCTGCTCCGTTTCGTTTCGCGGTGCTGAATAATTGAATTTGTTGTTGTTTCCTTTTTCTACTTTCTGACTTAAAAACTTCCTGTCTACTTTGCCATTATTGGTCAATGGTAAATGACCCACCGAAATTATTTCGGAAGGCACCATGTAATCTGGCAGACTCTGCTGAAGCAGTCCTTTAATCTCCTTTTGAAAGAGCAAACTGATTTCATTAAACAATGGTATATTGGCAAACATAGCGCTGCTGCCAACTGCTTTTTTACTATAAGGTTGTTCAATGAATTTGCCGGAAGCGGTTGGTTCAAATACCAGGTTTACTTTAAAAATATCTTCATCCAATAATAAACGATAGTGGTATCCCTTATCCAACACCGCAGCCAATAGTTCGTTTACTTTGATTGTTTCCCCATCTTCCCTGTTCATGGTATTCAACAGATCTCCCACCGTCCGCAGGGACTTATCTTCCAGTCCTTTACTTAACAACCGCTCCTGCCATAGCCTTGGATTGGGAACATCTTTTACTGCTACAATATTTCCCTGCTGAAGCTGACCAAGAATGGTTTGCTGATCACTGACCTCTTGCCAGTTTTGCCATTCGGGTTGATACACTTCCGCCTCCATTCCTACGTAAATAATTACCGTAAAACGATAGAGGGTAAGTTCATTGATATAGGCTCCCTGTTTCCATTTGATTTCGATATGGGTGATACGGGGAAAGATGGATTGCAGGTTGTAAAAATAATCCGGTGAAAGACAGAGTTCTTCTTCCTTTAGCATTTCCTGACCAATGGACCATTTAAATTCTTTGATATCAACCGATTCCTGGAGCTTCTTAATTTGCAACCTTCCCTTGAACAATTCAAGCAGGCGGTTATCTCTTACATCACCTACAATGATGCGTCCCCTGTCTTTTATAAAGGAAATGCTTTTTCCAATCACATCCGTCATATAATCTTCCCCGGGGAAATATTGAATGATGGAATTTAAGATGACGGTATCTATGGGCTCCCCTTCTTTTAATGCCACCTCATGAGCGGCGCTCACCTGCAATTCAGTAGGGCCATAATCTCTAAGGCCCTTACTGATCCTGTCTGTAATCTGGCTGATGGAGGACCTTGAAAAATCCGCCCCGTTGTATTTTTTTACCTTACCCGCCAACTGGTAATAGATCAGGCCGGTACCACTTCCTATCTCCAGCACATACCCCGGTTTTTCACTCATGATTACATCGATGATATCGTGTAACCATTCCCGCATGTCGCCGGCAGGGATGGGCTGCCCGGTAAAACTATCGTTCCAGCCAATAATATTAAACTCATGGTCCACATCATCCGCAACTTCCGTTTTGGCATATTCTGTTTCATACAATTCCTTCCAGCTGGCTACCAGCCGGAGATATAGTTCACGCTCTTTGTGTTTTACTTCCTGCCAGTTGGGAACATAATAAGTTACCAGCCTGCTGGCAGCGCTGATATCTTTTTTTACCACTACACAACTACTGTTAACCAGTTCCAGTTTATTGATCGCAGCTTCCACTTCGCCCAGTTCTATGCGGTAGCCCCTTATCTTCACCTGTTCATCTTTACGGCCCAGGTATTCGATGGTTCCATCGGGTAGCCAGCGGCCAAGGTCACCACTCATGTACAGTCTTGAATCATCGGTTGAACCCAATGGATTATGAACAAATTTCTCCGCGGTTAATTCGGGACGGTTTAAATATCCTCTTGCCAAACCGGCGCCGCCAATGCACAATTCACCCACTACACCTACGGGTAAAAGATTGCGATGGCTGTCTAATATAAAAGCTGATAAGGTGGGTATGGGTTTACCGATTACACTTTTTCCATTCCTGATTTGTTCCCATCCTATTTCCTGGTAAGTAACATGCACAGTTGTTTCGGTGATGCCATACATATTGATCAACCTGCATCCGGGGAAAGATTCTTTCCATGGCTGCAGACGGGCAGGGTTGAGTGCCTCGCCACCGAAGATCACATACCTTATTGGAATGGCATTTACTTTTTCCACCAGTATATCCTGCAACACATAAAATGCAGAAGGTGTTTGGTTGAGGATGGTGACCTGGCGGTCAATTAAAAGATTGGCGAAAAGTGCAATATCCTTTGTTACCGGTTTTGGTACGATAACCAGCTTTCCTCCATAAAACAAGGCGCCATACATTTCCCAAACCGAAAAGTCAAATGAAGGGGAATGGAACATACACCAAACATCCTTTTCAGTAAATACATACAAAGGATTCTCATTGATAAATAAACGCACCACATTCCGATGTTCAATCAGCACGCCCTTGGGCATACCGGTTGACCCGGATGTGTAAATAATATAGGCCAGTTGACTGGGCTCAATTTCTGTTGGCAGGTTAGTGGACGGCTGCCTGCTGATCTGTTCCCAATCACCATCTATTGCTATTAAGTTGATTTCATGATCACCCATCAATTTTGACTGATGTTCCTTACTGGTGATTACTACTCCGGCGCCGGTATCTTCCAGCATGTATTTTATTCTTTCCGCCGGATAGTCAGGATCAATGGGCACATATACCCCGCCGGCTTTTAAAATACCGATGATGGCAACAATTAATTCGATGCTACGTCCAATACAGATGGGCACCAGTGTTTCGGCGACAACTCCTTTACTGACTAAATAATGAGCCAGTTGATTGGACCGTTCATTCAGCTCTTTGTAGGTGACCTGGTCGTCTTCAAAAACGAGTGCAATATTAGCCGGTGTTTGTTTTACCTGCTCTTCAAAAATGGATACAATGGTTTTATCTTTCGGGTAGGCAATATCCACATCATTAAATTCCAGCAGTAACTGATTGCGTTCGCCTGCTGACAACATTTCCAATGAAGCCAGTTGGTGATCCGGGTGAGCAATGATTGAGCTGAGCAATTTTGAAAAGTGTGCTACAAATCTTTCCATTGTTTCTTTGCTGTACAGGTCGGTACTGTACTTCACAAATCCTTTCAGTCCATCGGGTGTTTCCACCATGTTCAGCCATATTTCAAACAGCGCTGTATTGTCTTCATAATTATCAGCAGATAATGTGGATGCTCCCAGTTTCAACACCGGTATATCCGGTGTATTCTGTAGCACAAACATTACCTGTACCAGCGGATCGGTACCCAGGTCTCTTTTACCCACTACCGCTTCCACTACTTTTTCAAAAGGCAGTTCCTGGTGCTCGTATGCATCGAGGGTTGTTTTTTTAACCTCTTGTAATAAAGACAGGAATGTTGCATCGCCATTCACTTCTGTACGCAATGCCAGTGTGTTGACAAAAAATCCAATCAGTGCTTCCAGTTGCTGGCTTTGGCGCCCGGCGATGGCCGTTCCCACGCAGATATCATTCTGTTCCGTATAGCGATATAACAATACTTTGAATGCCGACAGTAAGGTCATGAATAAAGTACTGCCCTGCTGCCGGCTAAATGATTTTAATTGCCCGGTAAGTTCTTTACCGATTTCAACACTTACCATTGCTCCCCTTGTACTCTGAACCGCGGGCCTTGTATAATCGGTTGGAAGCCTTAATACTTTTACATCCTGTAATTTATCTTTCCAATAACCAAGCTTTGTATTTAATAAATCACCCTGTAAATTATTTCTTTGCCAGAGCGAATAATCAGCGTATTGAATTTCAAGCGGCGCCAGGTCAGGCTCCAGGTTTTGATTGTATGAACTATATAGTGCGGCTACTTCTTTTACCAAAACGGAAATGGACCAGCCATCGGAAGCGATGTGATGCTGTGTAACGACAAGTACATGCGCTTCCTCATTTAAGGTGATCAAATGAGCACGGAGCATATAATCAATTGACAGATTGAAGGGCTCATTTTTTAGTTGCTCAATATATTGAAGCAGGCCTTCGGCATCCTCCCGGTACATGGAACCATCTACTTCCGTTAACTGCCAGCCATCCTGATCCATAATGTGCTGGTATGGTCGCCCCTCTTTTTCGCGGATCACTGTTCGCAGTACCTCGTGCCGGTTTACAATGGCTTTTAATGTATTCACCAATGCTACTTTATTCAACTGCCCGCTGATACGCAATACGGCAGGTATATGGTATTGAACACTGCCTTCCAGCCGGTCAATAAACCACAAGCGTTCCTGGCTAAATGATAAGGGAATCAATTCCGGTCTTGGCTTTGCCATGATCACGGGTAACAATAAGCCCTTCTTATGCGTGTCAAGGTATACCGCCAGTGCTGAAATGGTGGAATGAAGGAATATACTTTTTATCGGTATCTCCACTTCCATCTCTTTGCGAATAATGGACACCAGCCGCATCGCCAGTAAAGAGTGCCCACCTAATTCAAAGAAATTATCATTCACGCCGATCCTTTCCACTTTTAGCAAATCCTGCCACAGCTTTACCAGCCATGCTTCCTGTTCATTGCGTGCTGGTATATATTCATTGCCTGCCAGGTCGTTTGTATCCGGATCAGGCAGTGCCTTTTTATTGATTTTTCCGTTGGGCGTTAATGGCAACGTTTCCAACTCTATCCACAATGCAGGTACCATATAGTCCGGCAACTTTGTTCGAAGGTGCGCCATGATGGCCTGCTTATCAACTGCCGCATCCGCTACGATATAACCAACCAGTCTTTTATTACCGATACTATCTTCTTTAGCCAGTACTACTGACTGGCCTACCAACCCGGATTGCTGCAGTACCGTTTCTACTTCACCCAGCTCAATGCGGTAGCCCCTTATTTTCACCTGTTCATCTATTCTGCCGAGGCAGTCTATATTGCCGTCCGGAAGCCATCTTCCAAGATCACCTGTACGATACAATCTGGCACCGGGTGATTTACTAAAATGATCACTGATAAATTTCTCCGCTGTTAATTCCGGGCGTTTGTAATAACCACGGGCAAGGCCTGCGCCACCAATTAATATTTCTCCCGCTACGCCTACCGGCACCAACTTCCCCTGCTGGTTTACAATCCGGATATTGGTATTGGCAACGGGTTTGCCGATCAATACCGTTTGACTGGTCTCCAGTTTTTTGATGGTTGACCAGATAGTTGTTTCGGTAGGACCATATACGTTCCATACATTTCCTTTTTGGGTAAGTGCAGATTTCAAATCATCTTTCACTGCCTCTCCACCAACCAGCATTTTTACACCTCCCTTATTTTGCCAATCCGCATCCAGCAATAACTGCCAGGTAGATGGTGTGCCCTGCATGTGGGTGGGATGGTACTGGTTGATATGACCAGATAATTTAAAACCATCCATCGCATCTTCCCTTGATACCACTATTAATTTACCGCCAGATATCAGCGGCATATACAATTCGAGGTAACAGATATCAAAGCTGAAAGTGGTTACTGACATGAATACCGCATCCGCATTAAACTGTACATCCTTTGCAATACTTTGCAGGAGGTTAATCACACTGGTATGTTCAATCATCACCCCTTTTGGTTTGCCCGTAGATCCTGAGGTGTAGATGGTATAGGCAAGCAGGTGCGGATCATTTGCAATACCCGGATTGTCTTTGGGCTGGCTGCTGATAACCGGCCAGTCACTATCTGTTTCAATTATTTCAAGATTAGCCGAACCGGTTATTTTTGACCGGCTGGCGGAACTGCTTACCATGACAGATGCGGCGGTATCTTCCAGCATATACTGTATCCTGTCTTCGGGATAATCAGGATCAACCGGCACATAAGCAGCCCCGGTTTTTAAGATCCCCATCAAGCCAATGATCATGTCAATGCCCCGCTCTATACAGATGGGTACCAGCATTTCTTTTCGGATTCCTTTAGTGACCAGGTAATGCGCCAACTGGTTGGACCGCTCATTTAATTCGCGGTAGGTTAACTGTTCCTGTTCGTATACTACAGCAACCGCATCCGGTGTTTTCAATGCCTGTTCTTCAAACAGCCCGTTGATTGTTTTATCCTGCGCATACTGCTGGCCGGTATGATTAAAGCCCGACAGCAGTTGTTGCTCTTCGGCAGTTGTAAGTAAATTTAAACCGGTTATTTTACGAACATCTTTTTCTATTAATTGCAGTAATATGTTTTCAAAATGTTCCCGGATGCGGCTGACCTGCACTTCATCCAGGAGTGCTTTATTGAAGTTGAAGCTTACATTGATTTGCTCTGCATTTTCAATGATAATATTCAGGGGGTAATTGGTATGTTCATTCAAATGAACATTTTCTACCTGCAACGACCATTGCCTGGCGACCAGCATTTTATCTACCGGGAAATTTTCAAATGTCATCAGGGTATCGAACCAGTCGCCATGAATACCTGACCAGCCCTGTACCAGGTGCAATGGCGTAAACTGGTATTGACGGGAACTGACCTGTTCGGCCTGGATGCCCTGCAACCATTGTACTATTTCCTGTCCTTCATCTAACACAGAATGAAAGGGTAAGGCGTTGATATACATTCCCACTCTTTGCTCTACTCCCGGCATATCATCCGGGCGGCCGGATACAATTACACCAAATACAATATCGCTGTTTCCGGTATACTGGTGCAAGAGGTATGCCCATACACCCTGTATCAAAGTATTTACCGTTAAACGCTGACGCTGTGCAAACTGGTTAATTTTATTGGTGGTAGCAGTATCCATCAGTAATCCCAATGTCTGGTATTCGCCTACTCCTTTGTTGCGGTCTGCTGCTGCGCCAATAAAAGGAAGGAGTGTGCTATGTTCTACCCCGTTGAGGTAATTGCGCCAGTACGCTTCTTCCTGTACTTTATCAATCCGGTCGATGTAACGGATATAATCTTCAAAGCGGTCTTCTTCGCCGGGTACCAATGCTTCACCTGATTTTAATTGCTCGTAGGCAGTTAAAAACTCTCCCATCAAAATGGGCAATGACCAGCCATCAAATAAGATATGATGCGAAGTCCAGATCATGCGGTAACGTTCTTCATTTAACCGGAGTAAGCCAAGGCGCATCAGCGGCGCCACATTGAAATCAAATTCCTTTGCGAGGTCTGCTTTTTCGTAGGCCTTTATTGCAGCAGATTGTTCCGCTGCATTCATCCCCCTGAAATCCAATAAATCCACGGGTAATTTCACTGATTGGTGTACACATTGAACAGGCACTTTGAATGCATCGTAATTAAACGAGGTCCGGAGAATGCTATGTGATTTGATTACATGATCCCAGCTTTGATCCAGTATATCAAGGTCTACGTTTAGCAGGTCGCATCCAAACTGTTCAATATAAGCTTCAGCACCTTCACCATATAAACCATGAAACAACATTCCCTGCTGCAACCCGCTTAAACGGTAAATAGTCGTTATGTTTTTGGGTCTTTTATCAATGGAAGTATTGCCTGATAAAAACGAAATGTATTCTATCAGTTCAGATTTATTTTCCTTTATATAATTGATGATAAATTCGTTTGACTTTACAGCGTTCAATTCATCTTTGGATAAATTTTTCTTATCGCCTTTTAAAATGAGTTTATCATCTTCAACCGACAAGGTAAAATTTGACTGTTTCAGTGTTGCTATAAATTCCTTTATTTCCATAATTCCTTTAAATTAAAAACTAATGATATTCTCCGAATCATCTTCTTCTAAAAACTGATCCAACTCTTCATAACTCACATCTGCCCCCAATCCAAAATCAGATGGTGTAAACACCTGGCCTTTTTTCTGCTGTTCCATACAATGGGCAATCAATTGCTCCAGGTTGGCTACAAATGACCGGGCCAATGATTGGATGGTGGCTGTTTCAAAATGCCGGGTGCTATAATCGAAGTTGATGGAAAGTTTTCCACCCTGCACCATTGCACTAACGGAAAGCGGTTCGCTGATATATTGTTCCCCGCTTTTTCCTGAACCCGTAGATTCATTTACCAGGGAAAACCATTTGCTTTCTTTTACCACATTGTCCAACTGGCCCAGGTAATTGAAAACGATATCCCAGGGATCGCTGCCAGATAAGGTGGCTTCCCGGTTAATATACCGGAGCACACCAAAACCCAATCCTTTATCCGGCACCTGTCTCAACTGTTCCTTTACAGATTTGATTAATTTGTCTTCCGGCCAGTTACGCTTTACTTCCAGCGATAAAGGATACAGGGTAGTAAACCATCCGATAGTGCGGGTGGTATCTATTCCGGATGCGATCTCTTCCCGTCCATGTCCCTCCAAACCTATTGACACAGTATCACGGTTACTCCAAACGGCAATGGTGTGTGCCAGGGCAGTCAGCAAAATATCGTTGATTTCTGTATGATACACACGGGGCACTTCCTTTAATAAAAGGCTGGTTAACTCTGTACTCAGTTGTACATTTTGCGCTGCCATTTCCGTCACTTTTACCGGCCCGGTAACTTCCCTATCGGCCGGCAGGGCTTCATACCTTTTTACAGCCTGTTGCCAATACGACAACTGCGATTGTACTGCTTTACCTTTTCCAAAAAGTTCCAGCGCATTGTACCATTGACGATAAGAGGTACTCTTTTGCCCAAGTCCCGCCAGGGCATCCTTGTCTTTCCCGGTTAATAAAAGTTCCAGGTCTTCCAGCAATATCCTCCAGGATACTCCATCAATGGCGAGGTGATGAACAACTATGAATAACCTGTTTTGTTGTTCCGCTTCCGGCGTTTGCATCCATACCATTCTCAGCAGTTCCCCCCTTTCCAAATGGAGACTGCTTTGGTAGCCGGATGCAGTTTCACCAATCGCTGATGGCAGTAAACCGATGGCCAGGGTTCGAAGATCCTTTGTAATAAGACTTCCGCTATAATCACCATACTCCTGTTGCCAAAGACCATCCTGCTGATAATATTTGAAACGGAGTGCGTCATGATGTTGCATTAAAAAGTGTAATGCATTTTCCAGGGCTGCGGCGGTAACGGATTTATCAATGCCCAACAGTACAGACTGGTTAAAATGATTGTTTGCTGCCTGGTTCATTTCCAGGTACCATTGTTGTATGGGAAGCAACCCGCTTGAGCCGGATAAAAGGCCCTGTTCGCCCACTACCGCAGTGCTCTTCCGTTCGGCTATCGCTTCGCAAAGCCGTTCAATTGTTTGATGTATAAAAATATCTTTGGGCTGTAAATCATATCCCATGCGCTTTGCCCTGCTCACTATCTGTATGGTTAAAATGGAATCGCCTCCCAGTTCAAAAAAGTTATCCCGCACACCTACGGTTTCTATACCCAGTAACTCTTTCCAAATACCAGCCAGGTCTTCTTCCGGTTTTGATTTTGGAGCAATATATTCGTTCGCCAGCAATTCACTGGCATCTACCGGTGGTAAGGATCTCTTATCTACCTTGCCATTGGACGTCAATGGTATTTTTTCCATTTTCACCCAAAGGGCAGGCACCATATACTCAGGCAACCTCGATTTTAAATGGGCCTGGATTGCTTCTTTATCTATACCCTCTGCAGCCACAAAATAAGCTACCAGTCTTTTCAGTCCTGGTTTATCTTCATTCGCCAATACAATGGCACGGCTTACCAGCCCGCTTTGCTGTAATACATTTTCTATCTCTCCCAATTCAATGCGGTAGCCTCTTATTTTTACCTGGTCATCTAAGCGGCCAAGATATTTGATTTGACCATCTGGCATCCAGCAACCAAGATCGCCGGTTCTATAAATTTTTGCCCCAGCCCCTGCTATCAATGGGTTTTCTATGAACTTTTCTTTAGTAAGTTCAGGTAGATTGAGATAACCCCTGGACAGACCGGCCCCTCCCAAATATATTTCACCTGTTAACCCAACTGCTGCCGGCTGCATATTGCCATCCAGTATATAGGCTGTCCGGTTGTTTAACGGTCGGCCGATGGGAACAGAATCCGTAAAATTGCTTTCATTTATTTTGCAGGTAGTAGAGAAGGTAGTATTTTCTGTAGGACCGTAGCCGTTAATCAACGTTATTGATGTATGTGCCTTCCTCATTTTTTCGATATGGGTAACCGATAGTTTTTCTCCTCCTGCCAATATGGTTTTCAATCCTTGAAAAACTGTGATATCGCTATCTACCAACTGGTTAAACCAACTGGATGTAAACCACATCATTGTTACATTCCTTTCGGTTATTTCTTCCTTTAACAATTCACTGTTCAAGAGCCGGTCTTCACTGCACAGCACTAACTGACCGCCATTTAACAACATGGCCCAATACTCGAATGTAGTAGCGTCAAAAGAAGGAGAGCCGGTTGATAACAAAATATCTTCTTTCGTTAAAGGAACGTAATCAATTCCTTTTACCAGGCTTACTACATTGACATGCTCTATAAGGGTACCCTTGGGTTTTCCGGTGGAACCCGATGTGTAAATCACATAAGCAAGCTGATTGGGCCGGACAAAAAGTGAAAGGTTACCGGTTGGCTGGTTCTTAATAATTTCCAGTTCATCGCCATCCATCTCTATGATATCAGCGGATGTGATAAAGCTAAATGTAGCAGCAGATTTTTTACTGGTCACTATCCAATTTGCATTGGTGTCTTCCAGCATATAACTGATTCTTTCGGCAGGATAGGCCGAATCTATAGGAACATAAGCACCTCCTGCTTTCAATATCCCTAATATCCCTATGATCATTTCAGGGCTTCTTTCTATACAGACAGGTATTAACGATTCGTCGTGTATTCCCTTACTCCTAAGAAAGTGCGCCAACTGGTTGGAACGTTGGTTTAATGCTTCATAAGAAAGGCTTTCGTTTTCAAAAACAAGCGCAATTTTGCCAGGTGTGGCTGCTACCTGTTCTTCAAATACTTCTACAATGCTCTTATCTTTTGGATAAATTGAACAGGTATCATTAAAGCCAACAATCACCTGGTTTACTTCGGCTGCTGAGAGCAGTTTTAAATCAACTCTTAATGCTTTTTCACTTTTAATGATTTGTAATAAAACTTTTTCAAAATGCCCTTTTATTTCTTCCACATATATCCCTTCCAGCAAACTACTGTTGTAACTAAACCGAACATCTATTTCTTCAGCGCTATGTACCAAAATATTTAAGGGGTAATTTGTTTGCTCCGCGGTTTCCACATTCTCTACCTGCAAACGCCAACGATTAGCTTCGATGACTTTACTAACCGGGTAGTTTTCAAAAACCACGAGGCTGTCAAACAAATCGCCGGGTATGCCTGTCCAGGCTTTGATTTCATTTAAGGGTGTATACTGGAATTGGCGGGAAGCTACCTGCTCCTCCTGTAAGGCCCTTAACCATTTACCAACCTCCTCGTCGTCCTGCATGATGGAGTGCAGGGGAAGGGTATTGATGAACATCCCAACCCGGTGTTCTACATTCACCAATTCGTCGGGACGACCAGAGACCGTAACCCCAAACACAATGTTATCGCTGCCGGTATATTTGTGTAACAGTGATGCCCACACTCCCTGAACCAGTGTGTTTACCGTTATTCGTTCAGCCTGTACAAAACGGTTAATTTTTGCAGTAGTGTCAGCATCAAAATTTAACACCAGGGACTGGTATGTACCAACCCCTTTATTGCGCTCGGCGGTGGTTTCAATAAATGGTAACAGGCTTCCGGTTTCTACTCCATCCAGGTATTGCTGCCAGTATAATTTTTCTTCTTCCTTGCTACGCTGTTCAATAAAACGAATATAATCTTCGAAACGATCTGGCTTAAAAACCGGTAACTTTTTACCTGCTGATACCAATTCATAAGCATTTAAAAATTCTTCCATTAAAACAGGCAGCGACCATCCATCGAACAAAATATGATGTGATGTCCAAAGCATCCGGTAACGGTCTTCCGACATCCGGATCATGCTGATCCGCATCAGGGGCGCTGTTTTAAAATCAAAGCCCTTTGTACGATCCGACTCGGTATATTCCTTTATAGCCATTTCCATTTCCGGCCCTTCCATATCGCGGTAATCCAACATTTCAAGTGGCATATCCATACCGCTGAATACGCATTGCACCGGCACAGATAATTCATCGTAATAAAAAGCACTTCGCAGGATGGTATGCCTTGCGATCACCTCATCCCAGCTTTTTCTAAAAGCATCCAGGTCCACACCAACCAGGTCGCAACAAAACTGCACCATGTACGAACCGGAAGTATTATCATACAGGCCATGAAATAACATGCCTTGCTGCAGACCGCTTAACCGGTACATGCTTTCTACCACCTGCCCCCTTGTTTTACCTGCTTTAAAAGGAGTTGCTAAAAACTGATCCAGTTCCTGGTAAGTAATGGATGAACCAAGACCGAAATCATTTGGTGTAAATACTGATACACCTTTCTGTAGAAGTGCGATACAATGATCCACCAGTTTTTGGAGATTACTGGTATATGCTGCTGCGAGATTTATTACGGTTTCGTCTTTAAAATGGAGTTGGCTGTACGTCCAGTTGAGCACCAGCTCACCCGCCTGCACCATCCCATTTACTGCAAGTTTTTCTTCCACATCCAGTTGTTCATCCACACTGTTGCCGGTAGATTCATTCGCCAGTTTCAGCAGGTTGTTTCCGGTTACGGTATTATCCAGTTGACCAAGATAATTGAATACGATATCCCAGGGCGCTGATCCCTGTAATGATTTTTCCTTATTGATATATTTGAGCACACCATAGCCAAGGCCCTTTCCGGGTACCCGGCGCAGTTGTTCTTTAACAGATTTAATCAAACCGGGCTCATCGCCGGCATCATCCAAATGGAGCAATACAGGGTATAAGCTGGTGAACCAACCCACTGTACGGCTGGTATCCGGTGCTTCTTCGATGTTTTCCCGGCCGTGTCCTTCGAGGCCAATTACTACCTCCTTATTTCCTGACCAGTTACCGATGGTTTTAGCAAGGGCAGCCAGTAAAATATCATTGATTTCTGTATGGTATACTTTGGGGATTTCCTGTAACAATAACCTTGTTTGAGCCTCACCCAATTTTACGGTTATACGCTCTGTGTCTTTTACTTTCACTGCTCCTTCAAAATCATTGTCAACAGGAAGCGCAATGTATTTTTGAACCGGCTGTTGCCAATACGCTAATTGAGACAGCAAGCCGTTGCTCTTACTATATTTTTCCAGTGCCTGGTACCATTGCCGGTAAGAGCTGGTCTTTGGACCCAGGTCAACTTTAGCACCGCTGATAAACCCGGCTATCAGCTTTTCCATATCCTCCATCAATATCCGCCAGGATACACCATCTACCGCAAGGTGATGAATCACTACCAGCAGCCGGTTTTCGCTTTCGGCTTCAGGAGTTTGTATCCATACAATCTTTACCAGTTCGCCCTTTGATATATCCAGGCCACGCTGGTATTGATCTGCTTTTTCTGTGATCAGCTGCCCTACGGATTCCAACGAAACGGAACGAATATCTTCATTGATCACCCGGCCTTTAAAATCGCCATATTGTTGTGACCACTCACCGTTTTGATGACTGTATTTAAAACGAAGCGAATCATGAAAAGCCATCAATCGCTCAATCACCTGTTGCAGTACTGCTTCGGTAATTTTTTTATCTATGTTTAATAAAACTGACTGGTTAAAATGATTTGGATTATGCGGATTCTTTTCAAAATACCATTGCTGTATGGGCAATAAACCACTGGTTCCGTCCAGTAATTGTTGCTCGCCGGATGATGCAACCGCGGTACCCATGCGTTGTTCAATTACACCCGATATTCCGGCAATGGTTTGGGTGCTAAATATATCAGCCACCTGCAATTCGTATCCCGCATTTTTAACACGGCTTACCAGTTGAATGGAGATGATGGAATCGCCTCCCAATTCAAAAAAATTATCTTCTATCCCCACTCTTTCCAGATCGAGCAGGTCCTGCCAGATGGCAACTAACTTCTCTTCTATTTCATTTCGCGGAGCCACATAATTATCCCCGGATATGGCTGCTATACCAGGTTCAGGCAATGCATTCCTGTCAACCTTGCCATTGCGGGTGAGTGGGAAATTTTCCATTTCAACCCATATCGCCGGCACCATGTATTCGGGTAAACGGCTTTTTAAATAATCCACTATTTCATCCCGATCTAATTCATCTTCTTTCATCACGAGATAGCCCACCAGTTTCTTGTGCCCCTCTTTATCTTCTCTTGCCACTACAACGGCCTGGCTCACCGATTCATGCTGAAGCAATACCGTTTCTATCTCCCCCAGTTCAATCCGGAAGCCACGTATCTTCACCTGCTGATCGATACGGCCAAGGTATTCGATATCGCCGCCGGGTAACCACCTGCCTTTATCACCTGTTTTATAAATGATTTCATTTGCTTCTTTATTAAACGGGTTAGCAATAAATTTCTCCCGGGTTAAATCATCGCTGTTTAAATACCCTTTTGATAGGCCATCGCCACCTACAAATATTTCTCCCGGCACGCCTACCGGAACCAGTCCCAGAAATTCGTTCAACACAAATGCTGTACGGTTATTGAGCGGGCGGCCAATGGGTATTGGCTGGTTGATTTCGGTAGCGGTAATTTTATAGGTCAGTGAGAAAGTAGTATTCTCGGTAGGACCGTAACCATTGATGATTTCAATGGCGGGATATGTTTGCCGGAGTGTTTCGATATGTGGTTCAGATAATTTTTCGCCACCAACTAAAATGGATTCCAGCCCTTCAAATACGGTAATATCAGTATCCACCAACTGGTTGAACCAACCGGCGGTAAACCACATTTTGTTTACCTTCCTACTAACGATTTCATCCCTTAACAAATCAATATCCAATAATTTATTTTCGGTACATAACACCAGTTTTCCACCATTCAGCAACATACCCCAGTATTCCAGGGTAGTAGCATCGAAGGAGGCTGAACCGGTAGACAACAATACATCTTCACTGGTTAATGCAACATAGTCTACGCCCTTTACCAGGCTCACCACATTTTGATGCGTTACCATCACCCCCTTTGGTTTGCCGGTTGACCCGGAAGTATAGATAACATAAGCAAGATCGCCAGGTTCGGTTGATGCTGAAATATTATCACCAGGTTGTGTTTCAATCATTGAATCATCACTGTCCAGTTCGATTGTATCCAGGTGATAAGACCCGGTTAATTGCTGGCTGCTTTGACTGCTGGTAACAAAAATATTGGCCGAAATATCTTCGATCATATAAGCGATCCGGTCAGCAGGATATTCCGCATCTATTGGAACATAGGCACCTCCTGCTTTTAAAATACCCAGTATTCCAACCATCAATTCAATCCCTCTTTCTATACAAACGGGCACCATGGCGCCGGGTTTCAATCCTCTTTTTTGCAGATAATGCGCCAGTTTATTGGCACGTTCATTTAATTCGCCGTAGGTCAATTGCTGCTCTTCAAATTCAATGGCGATGCGCTCCGGATGATTGGCTGCCTGCTCTTCGAAAACTTCCACGATGGATTGATGAGCCGGGTATGCTGAAGCAGTATCATTGAATTCAAACAGTAACTGCTGCTTCTCTGATTTGGTTAGCATGGGTAACCTGCCAATACTTTTATCCGGCGTTTGCATTACGGCCGTTAGTAACCCCTCAAAATGATTCATCATTCTGTGGATGGTTTGCTCCGTATACAGGTCGGTACAATATTCTACTGCAAGGCTTAAGCCTTCCGGCATTTCCGTTACGGTAAATGTTAATTCAAATTTTGAGGTGGTATGAGCGGGTGCACTTTCCATACCATCAGACAACTTTACATCGCCCATCCGGATTTCTTCAATGCCGGGAGTGTTTTGCAAAACCAGCACTACCTGGAACAACGGGCTCCTGCTCATGTCCCTTTCATTTACCACCGCATCCACTACTTTTTCAAAGGGCACTTCCTGGTGGGCATAGGCTTCGAGGGTGGTGGTTCTTACCTGTTGCAACAAATCATTGAATGACATGTTACCATCCAGCCCGGTTCTTAATACCAATGTATTGATAAAAAAACCAACCAGTCCTTCCACTTCTGCCTGCTGGCGACCGGCGGCCGGTGTACCCACACTGATATCCTGCTGACCGGTATAGCGGTACAGTAATATGTTATATGCAGACAGCAGGGTCATGAATAAGCTCACGCCCTTTTGGTGACTAAATGATAATAATTTTTCAGACAATGCTTTATCTATCCCGATCCCGGTGCTGGCTCCATTTGTACTTTGAAAGGTTGGCCTTGGATAATCGGTAGGCAGTTGTAATGAAGGAACACCTTCCAGTTTTTCTCTCCAGTAACCAAGCTTTTTTTCCAGCGTATCACCCTTCAGGTAGTTGCGTTGCCAGATGGCAAAATCGGCATACTGTATCGGCAAGGCTGGTAATACAGCAGTACGCTTTTCAATGGATGCATTGTACAGTTCAACCAGTTCTTTAACTATTATTGAATTAGACCAGCCATCGGATGCGATATGGTGCATGGTTACCACCAGCATTTGTTCGGCTTCGCCCAATGTGATAAGTGTGGCCCGAAGCATATAATCTTTGGACAGGTCAAATGGCTGATCGATGCATTGTTTTATATATTGCTGCAAGCCCTTATCATTATCCTTATAAACTAAACCGTCTACGATTTGCAATTGCCAGTTATCCTGGTCTTTTATCTGTTGATAGCCGGAACCAGCTTCTTCCAGTACCACGGTCCGAAGCACTTCATGACGGTTGATTACCTGGCGCAAAGAACTGGTCAATGCTTCTATATCAGGCTTACCTGTTAACCGGAAAACAGCAGGCAAATGATAGCGTTCTGTTCCTTCCAGCCGGTCAAGGAACCATAGCCTTTCCTGGCTAAAGGATAAGGGTATACGCTCCGGCCTTGGGCTGGTAATTGCTACGACAGGAAGTACAAGTATTTCAGATGGCTTTTGCACCTGGCCGGCCAGTTGGGCAATAGTTGGATAGTCAAATATATCCCCTATGGGCATCTCTACATTGAATGCTTTGCGTATCGCAGAGATCAATCTTACCGCCAGTAATGAATGGCCGCCCAGTTCAAAGAAATCATCGTGTACACCTACCTGTTCTACTTCCAGTACATCTTCCCAGATGGCTGCCAATTTCGTTTCTGTTTCGTTGCGGGGTGCCACATACTGGCCGCTCGCAGACTCCCCTGCTTCAGGATCAGGCAATGCCTTCCGGTCTACCTTGCCATTGGCTGTTAAGGGCAAAGTTTCCAGTTCCACCAACACACCGGGTATCATGTAGTCCGGTAACTTTTCTTTCAAATATTTAACGATGGCTTCTTTGTCAAACTCATCGCGGGGTACGATATACCCTACCAGTCGCTTATTGCCCTGCTTATCATCTTTTGCCAATACTACCGCCTGGCTCACCGATTCAACCTGTTGCAGTATGGCTTCTATCTCACCTAATTCTATCCGGTACCCCCTGATCTTTACCTGGTCATCTACCCTGCCTAAAAAAGCAATATTGCCATCCGGCAGGAATTTAACCTGGTCGCCGGTGGCATACATCCATTCTTCCCTTTCTTTATTAAATGGGTTGATGATAAATTTCTCTTTTGTTAATGCCGCATTGTTATAATATCCTTTCGCCACCCCGTCGCCTGATATATACAACTGTCCGGGTACACCTACCGGGCAGGGCTGCAACTCTTGCGACAATACATACACTTTGGTATTGGAAAAAGGTTTGCCGATCGGGATGGTCTTTTCGTAAGTATTTGCAGCGCTTACTACATGCAGCAGTTTACCAATCGTAGTTTCTGTCGGGCCATAATGGTTTACTACCAGGCAGCCAGATCCCGATGAGCGGATCTCTTCTGCTGTATCCGATGGAAGGGCTTCGCCTCCAAATACCAATAGCTTTTTAGGCAACAGCAATCCATCATCCTGCGAGAGCGCCTTCCAGTGTGAAGGAACTATTTTAAGGCAATCAATTTTATGATCTGCAAAATAATTGTGCAGCGCCTCAATATTACTCACCGTTTCTTTTGTAAATAAATGCAAGGCTCCGCCCGATAACAGTGCCGCATAAATAACGGTGTTTCCCAGGTCGGTGGCGATGGTAGATACCAGCGCAAAGGATTTGCTTTGGGCTATTGGGGTGTACTTATTTAATCCATAGTAGTAATCCAGCAGGCTGCGGTGTTCGATCATTACGCCCTTTGGTTTGCCGGTAGAGCCGGAAGTATAAATCACATAAGCCAGTTGACTGGCCAGGGGTTTAATGGATAAATTTTCTTTGGACAGATCACTTCCAATATTATCCGTTTCTATGATCGCTACGCCTGCTTCAATTTCCAGTTTGCCGCTGCTGTTACTGCTGCTTACAATTATTTTTGCTCCGGTATCTTCCAGCATATAACCAATGCGTTCCGGTGGAAAATCAGTATCAATCGGAACATAGGCTCCACCGGCTTTCATTATCCCCAACATGCCGACCATCATTTCCAAACCACGTTCTACATACAGGGGAACCAGGGTTTCTGATGTTACCCCGCGGCTAATTAAATAATGCGCCAACTGGTTGGCCCGGTTGTTCAACTGCTCGTAAGTCATTGTTTCGCCTTCAAAAACCAAAGCAGTACTGCCCGGTGTTTGTAACACCTGTTCTTCAAAGATTGCCACCACACTCTTATCTTTTGGATAATCAACCTGGGCGGTATTAAATTCTTCCAGTAACTGGTGATGCTCTGGCTGGGTGAGCATCGGGAGTTGACCAATTTTTTGATGAATATCTTTTACAACCGCATTCAACAGTTGCTGGTAATGCGCCATCATGTTTTCAATGGTAGCTGCATTAAACAGATCGGTGCTGTATTCGATGGAACATTGTAATCCCCCAGGAATTTCTGCTATAAAATAAGTAATGTCAAACTTGGATACCTGGGCATCAAAGTCCTGAACAGATAATTCCACCCCACTCAAATGCAATTCGGAGACTTCCGGCGTATTGAACAAAACGAGCATTACCTGGAACAGCGGACTACGGTTCATACTCCTCTCCTTTACCACCGCTTCCACCACTTTTTCAAAGGGTACATCCTGGTGCTCATAGGCACCAAGGGTGGTGGACTTTACCTGTTGCAGCAATTCCATGAAACTTTGCTCACCACTAAGCTCGCTGCGCAGGGCGAGTGTATTTACAAAATAGCCTACCAGGCCTTCTACTTCCTGCTGTGGCCGGTTGGCGATGGAGGTACCGACGCTGATATCCGCCTGGCCGCTGTAGCGGTAAAGCAATACTTTAAATATTGACAGCAGGGTCATAAAAATAGTGGCTCCCTGTTGACGGCTAATTTCCTGCAACTGCGCAGACAAAACTTTATCGATATTAAAACCTACCGAAGCTCCCCGGCTACTTCCTGTTGCCGGGCGGAGGTAATCAGTTGGTAAATTCAGGGCGGAAACCCCCTCCAGTTTCTCCTTCCAATACCCCAATTCTTTATTCAATATTTCCCCTTGCAAATAACCCCGCTGCCAGATCGCATAATCGGCATATTGTAATTCCAATTCTGTTAAGTGTGCAGGACGTTGCTCTGCGAACGAGCTATACAACTCAACCACTTCCTTTACCAATACCGACAAAGACCATGCATCTGAAGCAATATGATGCATCGTGACCACCAGCATATACTCCTGCTCATCAACCGATATCAGGGAGGCCCGCAGCATAAAATCTTTCGACAGGTCGAAGGGTTTGCGGATAAGATCCCTTGCATATTTATTTAATCCTTCCCGGTCATGCCGGTATCCTGATCCATTTATCAATTCCAAAGTCCATTCTGCTCCACTGCTTACTGACTGGTATACACGACCGCCTTCCTCTACAAATACCGTCCGCAAAACCTCGTGACGCATTATAATCGAATGTAATGCCGCTTCCAGACCTGCCTTATTTAAATCTCCCCTGAATAAAAGTACCACCGGCGAATGATACTCTACACTTCCTTCCAACTGGTCAATAAACCATAACCGCTCCTGGCTGAATGATAAAGGAATTTGGGCAGGACGGTCTTTAATTTTCTCTATAATTGGTAACAATGAGTTTGTTTCCTGCTCTTTAAAAATATCCGTCAACTCATTAATGGTAGGATGGAAGTACAAGTCCTTTAAAGCCAATTCCAGTCCGAGCTCTTTTCGAATTGCTGAAATCAATCTCATGGCAAGAAGCGAATGACCACCCAGTTCAAAAAAATTGTCTTTTATTCCAACAGGTCTGTTCGGAAGTAAACGCTGCCAGATAGCTGCCAGTTTTTCTTCCATTTTGTTCCGTGGAGCTATATACTGATAACTGGTTTCCGAATCTATTTCCGGTTCAGGTAGTGCTTTTTTATTTACTTTTCCATTTACATTTAAGGGAAGGCTTTCCAATTCCATCCATAAAGCCGGTATCATATAGTCCGGCAACAAATTACTTAGGTAAAAAACCATTCCCTCTTTGTCGAACCTGCCTTTAGGCACTACGTATCCTACCAGCCGCTTGTTATTGTATTTATCTATACATGCTACCACCACTGATTGTTCTATCATTCCTGACTGCTGTAGCACACTTTCAATTTCACCCAATTCTATCCGGTAGCCACGGATCTTTACCTGGTCATCTTTTCTTCCTAAAAATTCAACATTTCCGTCCGGAAGCCAGCGACCTAAATCTCCTGTTTTGTATAAGGTTGCACCAGGTTTTTGATGATAAGGGTCTTTAAAAAACTTTTCAGCAGTTAATTCCGGACGATTTAAATACCCCCGGGCAACCTGAACCCCACCAATAACTATTTCACCTGTAACGCCAATGGGAACCAATGCGTTTTCTTCGCCCATAATATACACACTAGTTGTTTCTATTGGCCTACCTAATAAAGAAGTTGCGGATATGTCTTCAATTTTGTTATAGGTAGCGCATACGGTCGTTTCCGTAGGTCCATAACCGTTCACAATATTTACCCGGCCAAACAATTGATCTATCGACGACGGAAAAAGTACATCACCCCCTAAAATAAAATATCTTAATTTACCAGTTGAAACCAACTCCTTATTTAACCAATCTATCACCATGGGAGTGGTACTTAAAATAGTTGCTTGGTTATTTTCAATATATTGTTTTATAGTATTAACATCTTTACCACCCTCTTTTATTATGCACACAGAAGCTCCTGATATTAATGCGGGAAAGATTTCTTCAACACTTGTATCGAATGATATAGAAAATTGTTGAAGTACAAAGTCATAAGCATTTATAGAAAAATAATTTTTAAAAACAGATACATAATTGAAAAAGGAAGCATGTTCTATCATTACTCCTTTAGGCCATCCTGTGGAGCCTGATGTATATATAACATACGCAAGATGAGTGGGTTCAATAATATTCAAAAGATTGTGTTCCGATTGTTCGCTAATAAAAGACCAATCGTTCTCTAAATCTATCATTTCAAATAAGTCCCTGCCATGCAGTTTGGATTTGCCTGATTTGCCTGTCACTACTATATTTGCGTGTGTATCCTCCAGCATGTAGTTTATCCTGTCTTGGGGATAATCCGGGTCTATTGGAACATAAGCCCCGCCTGCTTTCAAAATCCCCAACATCCCCACAATCATATTTAAAGAACGTTCAATACAAATCGGTACCAGTGTTTCTTCTCTAACGCCTTTACTTCGCAGATAATGGGCAACTTTATTGGCACGCTCATTTAGTTCTTTATAACTGAGCTGTTCATCTTCAAAAATCACGGCAGTATTTTCCGGAGTTTTTGTTACCTGTTCTTCAAAAAGGGTAATGACTGTCTTCTCTTCCGGAAATGCTGACTTTGTATGGTTAAACTCTTTCAATATTTGAGACTCTTCTGCTTCAGACAACATTTGAAGCTCGCCTACCTTTCGCTGAGGATCTTTGACAATAGCATTTAATAACACCTGGTAATGCAGCATCATTTTATTGATCGTCTGTTCAGTAAAAATATCTGTACAATATTCCACTGTTAGCAAATGACCATCGACCTCTTCTGAAACACTAACCGTGATATCAAACTGAGCTGTATTGTGTTCAGCGGGTTCTGATTGTAAAGTAATGCCCGGCAACTGCATTTCGGTGATTTCAGCCGTGTTTTGCGATACAAACATGACCTGAAATAGTGGATTCCGGCTAAGATCTCTTTCCTTCAAGACAACCTCCACTACTTTTTCAAAAGGTACATCCTGGTAGTCATAAGCTTCAATAGTAGTTGCTTTTACCTGCTGAAGCAAATCAATAAACGAAGCCTTACTATTAACCTTACTGCGTAAGGCGAGCGTGTTTACAAAAAAACCGATCATACTTTCGACCTCCAATTGCGTCCTGTTGGCAATAGGGGTGCCGACACAAATATCCTCCTGCCCGCTATAACGGTGAAGTAAAACTTTAAAAGCCGCGAGGAGGGTCATAAATAAAGTAGCTCCTTGCTGTTGGCTCAACTCCTGCAGCTTTTGAGATAAAGATTTATCTATTTCGAAAAAACACAGATCCCCTTTTGTACTTTGAACCGCCGGGCGGATATAATCGACAGGCAATTGCAATGGGGATAAACCTTCCAATTTGCTTTTCCAATAATCAATTTTCTTATTTAACACTTCTCCATCCAGGTATTTGCGTTGCCAGATTGCATAGTCTGCGTATTGGATCTCCAAATGCGCCAATGTTAGTTGCGTCCCCTGCACAAAGGAATTGTATATTTCAGCTATTTCATTAATCAAAATAGGCATCGACCATCCATCGGAAGCAATATGATGCAGCGTGATCACGAGCATATTTTCTTCGGGTGAAAGATGGATCAATGTTGCCCGTAGCATATAATCCCTGGCCAGGTCGAATGGCGTATTTATTAGATGCTGAACAAATGATTTAAATTCTTTACTATCTTCTGTAAAATCAAACCCATCTTTCACAGATAATTCCCATTTATATCCGTCCCGGATAATTTGATAGGGTTGCCCCTCCCTTTCTTCAATTACCGTCCTTAACACTTCATGCCGTTCTATCAATGTTTTCAGGGAAAAAATTAAAGCGTCCTCATTTAAGTTCCCTTTTAAACGTAATACTGCAGGTATATGATAGGGAATACTTCCTTCCAACTGATCTATAAACCATAACCGTTCCTGGCTAAATGATAATGGGATATGGGCAGGTCGCGGATGAACCGAAGCAATGGAAGGATAGGGTTCGCTTTTTTTACTTTGCTGAATTAAAGCAGCCAGTTGTTGAATGGTTGGATTTAGGAAAACATCTGCAAGTTCTAACTCAACCAGCAATACGTTTGAAATGCGGGAAATCAGTTGGATGGCTTTTAAACTATTGCCGCCAGATTTGAAAAAATCATTGGTTACCCCAAAACTCTTTTGTCCCAATAGGCCCTTCCAGATATCAAATAAATGCTGCTCCGTTTCATCCACAGGAAGCTGTATCCCCTGATCTCCCGGAATATTTCCATGTTGTATGTTGGATAAATTCAGCAGATCCTTCCCGGTTTTGCCAAGCAGGGTTTTATTAAACGGTTTGCGCTTCATGTTTATTGGGAGCAGTTTTTTTTGTTAATAAGCGGTAATACGAATTGTTCAATGTATCTGTCAACCAGTTGGTACGGGTTAAAAAATCCTGGAACGGTTTATTTTTTTCTGTGGCTTTAAACAATGCGGTAATCCTTTGTAATCCCTGGCCCTCAGCATATTTCTCCAATTCATTTAGAATATGATCTTCTACATTCCGGCCCAATACCCTGCAACTTAGCAGGAAGGAATTTATAAACAGTGAATGCTCTTTTTTCTCTGCAAGCACAATCCCCACGATACCATAATCACCAAACCGGTCCTTTACATCTACCACCCAGTTAATAGTATTTTCCTCCTGCATCAACCCGGCAATTTCAACGGGTGTTTTCCGGACACCATTTAAATTAAATTGATTCGTTCTTAATGTAAGTTGCACTGCACGTTCCAGTTCGTTCGCAGTTAATGGATTGATGTTGACTTTTATTTCCAGTGTCTCCAGGAAATCTTCCAGCGAACCAAATTTTTCCTGTTCATCTTTGCGTTGCTTCTCCAACTGGTACAATTGATTTCTTTTAGCATCTTCAGCGGTAATCCGAAATGTATCGAAGGCCCAGATATGATCCAGGAAATTGCCATAGTCTTCTGAGCTATCGGGCAGGGGAATTGCAAATACATCCGGACAGCCAACCGACATTTGTTCAATTTCAAATTCGCTGTCATCCAAAAAGATAAAGCTGGCCAGGCCAAGATTTAACTCACTGGCAATTGATACCAGGTTGCCGGATTTAGGTTGCCAGTTGATGCGATGCGCCGCAATATGTTCCCGTTTTAATTTCATGCCGGGATGCCTGTCGAATACTTCCCAAACATCGGCTTCATTATTTTTACTACACAATACCAGCAGGAAACCTTCCTTGTATTTTTCGAGTACAAATTCCTGCAAGCGGCTAAAATTTTCATCAATGGTTACTTCCATTGCACCCAATTCGCCGCAAACACCTTTCCACAATGTATTGTCACAATCCAGTGCAATTACTTTGTACCCCGGACCTTTAAAAGCATTTACTTTTCGTGCCAGATAAGTTCCCAATGCAGCATAAAATTCCTGGCTGAATGGCATGTGTCCCAACTCATCTGATTTGGCATCAAACAGTTCTTCCACAGCATAGAGGCGGGCAATTTTTTCCAGGTCCAATAAATCAAACCGGGGTTGCGCTTCTACCAGGTTTACCAACTGATTGTTAAGGCTCGTTATGGTAGTGATTATTAGCGGCGATAAGTCAGTGCTTTCGCTCACCGGTACAATTCCTATGAAAAATGGAACGGCGGTATTGCTGCCTGCATTTGTAAGTAGTTTGCAAAAGTCTTCAAACGTTTTATATAAAAAAGCAAGCTGCTCAGATTCAGATTGCCCTGAGATATCCCTGATCCAATCCTGTACCCGGATAACCAGTACATTGATCCCAGTAGCCGTGTTTAAGCCGCTTTGAGGATTGATCAATTGCTGAAATACCTGGTTGTAGGGAGCAAAGGAAAGCTTAATATTCAGTTCAAATTCGTTGCTCCAGTATTCCACAAATTCCTGTACGGGTTCCATCACGAAGGATGAGCAAATATGGAGGGGCATTTCAGGAATGGTTTCGACTGTATCTTCTATCATATTTTCGGCCTTTGCAGTCTCTTCTGCCCAGCCGCCATAGTCCTGTAATGTTTTGCCTGGTTCATTAACCACACTGGTCAGCAGTTCCACAAACTGGTCCATAAAGGATTGCATGGTTTCGGGTAGAAATAATTTTGAATTGTAGCTTAGGTAAAAATCAAGTGCATTACCGTCGGGCTCAATATCGAGTTTGAAATCCAGCACCGATTGAAACAAATCATCCTGTATTTCCTGGTAAGGTTTTATAGCAATACCAATATCTGCCAATTGCTCCTTTCCCAACCCGTTCCTTCCTGCCAAATCATTTTCCAGGTGAAAATTGACCATGGTATCAAAGAAGGGATTGCGGGATACATCGCGGTCGGGGATGCATTCTTCCACCATCCGATCAAAAGGATAGTCCTGGTGGTTGTATGCCTGCACAAGTGCCTGGTTACTGTCTTCGAGGTAAGTGGATAAGCTCAGTGATTTAGCCGGTGCTAATTTTACAGGGAGAAAATTGATAAACACACCTACCAGGTTTTCCAGGTCAAGATGGCTTCTGCCGGAACTTAAAGAACCGATCACAACTTCTTCCTGGCCACTCAAACGGGCGGCAACCAATCCGTATAATGCAAACAACAAATTGTTTAAGGACATATTACACTCAATGGCCTTTTTGCGCAGATCATTGGTGAATGATTCGGATATATGGCTATGCAACATGGCGCCAAAAAACGTGAGCACTTTGGGCCTTTCAAAATCAACCGGAAAGTTTAAAACCGGCACCCCATTTTTAAACAAATCCCTCCAATATTGTCCCTGTTGTTCAAAGGCTGCAGCGTGCCAGGCTGCATAATCCCTATATTGAATGGGCAAGGGTGGCAGAGCGGGTTGAGTGCCCATGCAGATTGCTTTATAGGCCTGTAACAGTTCTTGTATCAAGATGCCCTTTGACCAGCCATCGCTGATGATATGATGAATATTAAAAACCAGGACAAACCGGTTGGCTGTTTCCTGGAAAATAGTAGTGCGCAGCAATGGCCCTTTTGATAAATCAAACGGCCGCTTCGCATCTTCCTCCAGCCACTGCTTAATGATTACAGATGGATTGGTTTGCTGTTGCAGATCGATTGTTTCCATTACAAATCCGGATGCATTGGCAGCTAGTATTTTTTGTTTTGGCTCTCCCGTTGTTTTTACAAAAACTGTCCTTAAAATTTCATGCCTGTCAATCACAAAATCAAAAGCCTTTTTAAATGCAGGCACATTAAAATCGCCCTCAACAATAAAAGCGCTGGAAACATTGTAGGCCTGGGAGCCTTCTCTGAAATGACTCAATACCCAGAACCTTTTTTGCGCATGGGATAAATCATACAACTCCTGTGGAGCAAGGCTTTTTATCTCAACAAATAATTGTTGCTTTTCCAACGCTATTGCCATACCCAGTTGCCGGATAGTAGGATTGGAAAAAATGGTACTGATATCAATTTTGACATTTAATAGTTTATGTATCCTGGAGGTAAGCCGAATGGCATTCAGGCTATGCCCTCCCAGTTCAAAAAAATTATCGTTTACGCCTACCCTGTCTACCTTCAAAATGTCTTTCCAGGCAGCAGCGAGTTTAAACTCAATATCATTAGCCGGTGCCAGGTATTCGTTACTAACCAACTCACCGGCATCCGGATCGGGCAATGCCTTCCTGTTTACTTTACCGTTGGAAGTAAGGGGGATGCTTTCGAGTGTTACCCATAAGGCGGGTACCATATAGTCAGGCAACTTCTTTCTTAAAAAAGTTTGAATGGCATCCTTGTTAAATGAACCTTCCGGCACAATATATCCCACCAATCTTTTATTCCCTTCCTTATCTTCCCGGGCCAGTACCACGGCCTGCCTTACCATATCCATTTCCTGCAAGGTGTTTTCAATTTCGCCCAGTTCAATCCGGAAGCCCCTGATTTTTACCTGCTCATCTATGCGGCCGAGGTACTCGATATTCCCATCGGTTAACCATCGGCCAAGATCACCCGTTTTATACATCTTTGCACCCGCTTCATCACTGATGGGGTCGGTTACAAATTTTTCGGCAGTCAATTCCGGAAGACCCAAATAGCCACGCCCCACCTGCACACCACCGATAAATATTTCTCCGGAACATCCAAGGGGTGCTATTTCGTTTTCTTTATTTAAAATGTAAACGGAGGTATTGGCAACCGGCCTCCCGATTGGCACCAGGCTGATATCGCCTGTTGTTTCCGGCATCTTCCAGAAAGTTACATCTATCGCGGCTTCGGTAGGGCCATATAAATTATGTAATTCCGAACCAGGCAATTTTTCTTTAAACAGCGCTACCTGTGATGGCTTTAATGCTTCCCCGCTGCACAACACTTTCATCAATCCCGGGCAATCTCCCGGGTTTAATGCCGGCAAAAAAACTTCCAGCATGGAGGGAACAAAATGAATCACCGTTATTTTCTGGCGATCAATAATATCTTTTAAATATTCATTATCCTTATGGGCTTCCGGTTTGGCAAATACCAGTTTGGAGCCAGCTAACAGGGGCAATAAAAGTTCCCATACGGATACGTCAAAACAAAAAGTTGTCTTTTGTAAAACAGCGTCTTCGGGTGAAATCTGGTAGTAATCTTTCGCCCAGCATAACCGGTTTACCACTCCCCTGTGTTCATTCATTGCTCCCTTGGGCCTACCGGTAGAACCCGAAGTATAAATCATATAAGCCAACTGGTTCGGTTGAATAGCAATGGACAAATTAGCGGTTGACTCCCTGCTGATGGCAAGGCAATCTTCTCCATCCAATACTACCATTTCCATACCTCCGAAAGCCGGTATTTTCAAACTGCTTTCTCTGGTGGTTACGATTATTTTGGCGGCTATATTTTCCAGCATATAGCTGATCCTTTCTGCAGGATACTCCGGATCGATGGGTACATAGGCTCCCCCGGCTTTCAGGATGCCCAATATCCCAATGATCATTGCTGCACTACGTTCCAGGCAAATGGGAACCAGCGTTTCTTCCTTTACACCTTTGCTGCGCAGGTAATATGCCAGTTGATTTGCACGATCGTTTAATTCTTTATAGGTAAGTTGATCGCCATCAAAAACAACTGCTGTTGCATCCGGGCTTTTTAACACCTGTTCCTCCAATAAATCTACCAGGCTCTTATCATTTGGAAAGGATGCTTTGGTATTATTAAAATGTTCAATGATACCCCGTTCATTAGCGGGAAGGGGATCAATGCATGCGAGGGTATTATCAAGGTTTGATGGAAATTGCTCAATGATAAAAAGAATGCGGTTGATGAATAATGCTATTTCCTGCTGGTTAAAATATTCATTCCTGTAATAAACATACAGCTGTAATGGCTGATGATCGCCATAGGCTCTCCAGCTTATTTGTAACGGATCCCGGAGTTGATCGTTCGCCAATCTTTCAACATCCGCTGAGAGGCCATCGCCAAAATTCAACTCAAAATCCAGCGGTTCATAATTGACGGTAATTTCCTGTAAGTAACCTTCGTGCGGTTGAGATTTAAGATTGCGGGATATATTACCGATGGGATAATGCTGGTGCCGGTAATCTTCCCGCTGAGCAGTTGAAATTTCTTTTAAAAGGTCCGTTAGCTTCTGATCTTTTTGATAGCTGCTTTTGAATGGTAAGATGCCACTGAACATGCCAACAACAGTCTTTAACTTTTTGGTGGCTCTTTTATGAACCGCTGTACCAAAAATAAACTCAGTAGAATCCGTTGTTTTCCCCAAATAAATGGATAGTGCGGCTATTGTTAATTGCTGTAAACCTGTTTTGGTAACCAGCTGTAATTCGTCCAGTAATTTTCTTTTTGCCGGATCAATTTCCAACACATACCTGCTGCTGGAATTGCCGGTACTATCCAACGCAGGATATTTAGCGGCCAGCACTTTACTGGATTTTTCCGCGATCTTATTTTTCCAGTAGTTTTCATCCAACACATAATCCGGAGATGTAAAATACTCTGCAGCCCTGGCGGCTACTTCAGTATAGGATGGGTAACTGAACAGTAATCCATCTTTCCTTACAAGGGATTGATATTTCTGCGCTATATATTTTACCAGCACTACAAAACCATACCCATCCGTCAGCAGGTGATGGTACTTCCCATAAAACCAATATTCTTCTTCGCTGATTTTAATTAAAAAATTTTCAAATAAAACGGAAGATTCTTTTAATTCAAATGGAATATTAAATTGCTTTTGCAGCCGGCGCTTTGCTTCCTCCATTGGATTGTCAAAGCCGCTCAGGTCTAATTCGGTTAAGTGGTGGCAGTTATAATCCTGAGCCAAATAGCATACAGGCTCTTCGGAATCAAGGCGAAATTTTAATTTAAATGCATCAAATACTTCCGGAATTGACTGAATGGTTTCATTAAATTTTTCCTTATCCAGGTAACCCTTCAAACGAATATAGCCCCCAATATTATAATGGGGGCTTTGTGGATTGATTAATTGATCCGTATAAACGTCCAACTGAGCAGGATGTAAGGGTAAATATGTACTTTCCATGCAGTTTCACTAAAAAAAATTTAAAAATAACCCTTCGATTACTACTCAGATCAGCGATCCATATCAACGAATTCATGCGTTTTATCATACAACAGTTCTTTTTCTCCAAATAGCCTTTCCGCTACCATTCCTCTTTCGGTACAGATTTTTACCAGCTTGTTGGATTGTACAATCGGGTTGGAATCGTCTGTATATTTTATACTGCTGATAAATTCGCACCAGGGCTCCTGGCCCATGGCATATACGTATATTTCTGTGGGATTGAATATGTCTACCAGGGCGATGCCTTTATCGCAATCTGAACCTGCAAGGCGGCGGCTGCCATCCATGTCTCTCGCCAGTTTTTTGGTTAACAGCGGACCATATAACCAGGTAAGCGGGGCGCCATCGCATTCCATGCCCAGGAACATTACATCCACATCACCAATCTGGTCGTGGATATGTTTGTACAGCGCTGCTTCTACTATCCGGGAATCGGCCAGGAACAACAATTTAAAATCTCCAATCTTAACCAGGTAACACAGTTTGGTTAAGATGTTCAGGTCGGAGTGTTCGCCAATAAACGGCAAACCGGTTAATACCACATCACTAAACTGCATGGTTTGCATCTCATCCAATGCGATTACATTGTTGAAACCTACATTTTCAAACATCAGTTTCAGATCCGGATCTTCCATTTTACCGCTGGTGGTACGGGGTACTACCAGGTTTTTGATCTTGTGCCTGAGGGGCAATAAGGTTTCAAACAGAATATGATCCTGGTGGTTGTGGGTGATTAAAACATAGTCGATTACATCAGGCAAATCCACGTCAGAAAAATGATCCACTGCTGAATGGTAACCATAATAACTGATCAGCGGGTCAACCAGTATGCTGATATCTTTGGTTTCCACCAAAATACAGGCATGGCCGAAATAACGCATCCGGATTTTATCACCGGTGTATTTTTTATAAGGCGGTGGCGGTGTATCGGTAAAAAAGGTTTCAAAAAGCGCTTCCTGTGAAGGTGATATGCCCATGATTGCCTTAATATAGTCCATGGATTGCGGCTCCCTGCGCATTTTAGCAAGTTCATCAATACCCGGGTGATCAAAGCTGATGGCGAGTTCCAGCACATTTGCCTCCTTTAACCGGGGGGTACTCAGGCAAAAAGGCCGTTCATCATTATTGGTAATCCATAAACCAATGCTTTGGGAGGATTTGTTGTAAAAATCACTTTTGTATAACAGGGATTCAAAAAAACGAAAGCCGGGATTATTGAAACGATCATAAAACAGTTCCACATAGCCTTTCAGAATATCCGGCACCTTAGTGTAGAGGGTTTCAAGGCCAAATCCCTTGGCTTCCGCCTGCAGCATCTTATCCAACTCCTTCACTGCCTTTACAAACTGAACCATTTTTGCCTGCTTTACCAGCGACTCTTCGTGCAGGGCAGTTACTTCATCTATCCGGGCGCCGCCAAAATCCATAAAAGGGCCACCACGCATTTTGGGGTTTAATACCGCCTCCGCATGAATGGAGGGTGCGGCCAGGTAAGATTCGGTAATCATGTGATGCCGCCCTACAATGTTCATTGCCGCGGTGGCAGGTGAAATTAAATGGCTCCAGGCATACCATTTGTCAACCAATGGTTCCATTACTACATTGGGTTTGAGGTACATTAGTTTGGTGTTCATTGCTAAATGAGTGTTTTATTAAAATATAATTTTTTGGATATTATTTCCATTATTTTAAATGCATGTTGAAAAATAAAAAAATGCTTTCCGGGCATTCGTTTAAAATCTACCGTGCAGGTGGTTTCTTTTTGCCACAACCGTATATCTTCCATTTCCATATCTTCTTCAGTACCTGTAATTACTGTTACCGGGATATTAAATGGAATTTTTTCAACATATTTAAAATCTTCACTTAATTTGAAATCAGAACGAAGAATTGGCTCAAAATAGTATAACAATTCATCGTTATTTAATATTTCCTCGGGAATTCAATCTAATTCCCTTATATCTTCAATAAATTCCTTTTTTTCAAGCAAATGCCTTTTTTTTTCAGTACGCGACAAAGCGGATGGACCTGTAGTACCGGTGATAAAAAGATGCAAAGGCGCTTTATGATCATTTTCTACCAACTTCCTCGTTAAAAGATAGGCCACCAAACCGCCCAGGCTGTGCCCGTATATTGCATAACTCCCTTCATCCGCCAGGGGCAAAATCTGCCGATATAAATCATTTACCAGGTGATCTATATCCAAAGGAAAAGCCTCTTTAATCCTGGCTCCCCTTCCCGGGTATTCAATCGTTGTGATATTTAAAAAAGAGGGTGCTTTTTCAGCAAATTCACGGTATGAATATTTATTACCTCCTGCAAATGGTAAACAGAAAAGACGAATACTTTTTTTCATTAAAAAACAAATTTTTTTACGCTGATTTTTATTGTAGGATAGGATTCCAAGTCATTTGAAATTTTGATCCCTGCATTTTTACCAGCGCTCCGGGATAGACATAGTGGATAAACGGTTTACTACATCGACTGTAGCTGGGAATTACTCTGCAAAATAATTAAAAAAAGTCAGATTCAATGACTCTACCCTTTTAATACAAACACAACGCATTATATTCTAATATGTTTTAAATCCAGTCAATCAAAACCAGCTTTTTACCAAATTTTCAGTTTGAACAAATGGCGAAAGTTCGCAATAAAGTGTTGACCATACTTTTTTGGGAATGACTTAATTCGCAGCCGCTACAATTTTATAGCGAAGCTTTTACTGATATTACCTGGAAAGAAATAAAGATGGATAGTACCCAGGACTATTTTCAAAAAATGGTAACAGCTAACAGGCAGAAAGCGTTGAAAGGATGGTTTTGTTTATAAATAAATTTCCTGAACCTGTACATCGGGTGACAATGTATCGGTGCAGAGGTAGGCAAGATGTTGTGAATCAAGTAATATTTCACTTAAAAACAATTCTTTATCTTCCCATACCAGCTTATTATTCAGTATCGCCACTTCATTTAACGGTTGGTTAAGACCACAACCAATTAATTTTAAAAAAGCTTCCTTTTTTGTCCACAAAGTATAGAAAGCCCTGAATTTATTTTCAGCATTTAAAACCTCCTCCCATTCCCTGTCATCAAACAGGTTTGTAAAATCATCCATTGGGATTTCATTTATTTCTTCTACATCCACACCTATTTGATTGGTTTCACTGATTGCACAAAGGATATAGTTTCCGGAATGTGAGATATTGAAATGGATGGATTCATCGAAATATGGCTTTTGAAACCGGGTGTATTTCAGATCCTGTAAGGTATATTCATTTCTGCCTATTTGCCTTAACCCTCTCATTAGCATGATGTTTCCGGCCAGGCTGCGCTCTGCATCCTGCCAGTTCCTGAATTTCAAAACTTTATCCCGGAGATGTACCGGAATGGATTGTAACAACTGATCAAAAGATGCTTTTGCCAGCCTGTTTTTCTGTTTATAAAAATACAAGTATATCATACCACATTTTACAGCGTTTGCCGCTATTGCAATTTAGCAATTAACTATTTTCAATAGTGAATGATTATAAAAAACGCCTGGTTAATTTTCGGACTGATACCAGCCTGGCGAACCAATATCTCTACAGTGCTACAGGAAGAATTTCAATTTATGAATGCTGCATCTCTCTAAAATACATAGTGCCTCCTTACCTGCAGCGTATTGCTATTACTATTTTGCGCAGGAATAATATCTTCCGGATAAGTTGTGTTAACCCCAGGTATGGATGGTAAGCCTATTGACCGGTCACTGACAATGAGGTTTAATTTTTTATCAATCCCTATTTCAAAAACCACTTCTACCCCGTTCAGCGGCACTCCTGTAAATGTCATAGCCCGAAAAAAGGAAGCATCCCCGTTTTGCGCTGTCTCCACCTGCTGTTGATTGATGCTGTCAATCTTCACTTTATTACTATCAGCAATTGAAATATTCAAAAAAGAAGCATTTTCCCTGGAACTATTAAAATGCAACGTTAATTTTCTAATCCCGTTTTCCAGGGTATCTTTTATTATAGAAACTGACGGAGGTAATAATGATACAACAGGCGCATCTCCCATTAACATGCCCCTGTGCCTGCTTACTCCGGAATGATTGATGCCCTCTTTAAAAAAGCCCGCCGACCATTTATCAGTCGCTGCAAAATCAGAAACCCATTTTGCTTTGGAAGAATCAGCATCCAATACATACCTGATTGAAGATGGCAGCGGATGCTTTTGGGAATACCCTGAAGTAACATGCCCTCCCGCCATGGCTCCTACAAAACAACCAAAAGCAATAATCGGAATTAAATAGCCGTTGGTTTTTAAACAAGGGTAGAACACGGGAAATAGAAGTCCGGCGCAAATACCTACTCCCACCACCACAAAAGGCATGGTACTGCCCAGGGCAAAAGCGATAAAAGTAAAATACAGAATAGGTGCTACAAGGCAGATAGCCGGTAAAACACTTGCGAGGTTTAAAAAATTTATTTGCACAACCGACTTCTCCGCATCGGATTTTCTGCTCAAAATGAACAAGCGAAAAGCGATTATAAACAGTAATGGAATAAACAGCAAATAACTTGCAGACGGGATGGCATATTGCATCCCATTCATGAGCATTACCAAAATTAACAAGATGCCCGACAGCAAAGAATCAGCCCTCATTTTTTTTGCAGCTAAATAATAGGAGAATGAAAAAACAAGGACGGCCATCGCACTCATGGCTAAAAAATACCAGGCACAGTTATATGAATTATTTTCATCGAAATGAGTATACATTGGATAGCGTGAAAGTGTAAACTTTAACAGGTACTTCGACGCAAAGTAAATAATAGCGAGTACAAGGGGAAATAACAAAGTGCCGGTTATAAAACCACCTATCCTGATTGATTTACTTTTAAATACCCAAACCAGGAGAACAATAAAAAGCAGGTTTACCAATACCACGAAAACCAAATTCCAGGATGACTTGTAATGTACAAACCAATTACCAATCACATTAAAATAACTAACATCAGCCGCCTTTGTTTCGATAATATTTAAATTTCCAAAGTGCTTTACAAGGCTCACTATATTATCGCCATTCTGTTGCAGGCTCCGTAAATCTAAATTTTCCGGTTTATCATTCGGGCTGTGATAATTTACAAAACCATCTATATAAGCATTGTTCAACCCTGCAATGCCGGCATTTTTAAACAGGGTAAAATCAGTGTAATTAGGCAACTTTTTATAGATTTCATACCCAAGCGAATTGGCAAAAGGATGAACAACGGATTTTGCATATTCTTCCATTACCCAGCCGTTTTTGTCATTCACTTCAAACATGCTGGCCGGCCCTGCATTGCCCCTTCCTTCAAAATTTATTACCAGTCCAACCCCCTTCGCCAGCGGGCTTTCCTTCAAAAAAGCATTTGCTCCTGCAAGGCCAATTTCCTCTCCGTCTGTAAATAACAGGATGAGATCATTCTGAAGCGGACCGGTATTTTGCAAAGCCCTTGTTGCTTCCAGCATAGCCGCTACCCCGGCACCATCATCGCCAGCGCCCGGAGTATTTAATTGCGAATCATAGTGGGCCATTAACATTACTGCTTTACTATTCTGCAGCCCTTTTTTTACTGCAATAACATTATATATATTGCCGGCACGAATAACACCTTTTCTGCTAATCACCGAAGTTGCATTTTGTATTTCCACATTAAAACCTAACTGCCTGCAGGTGGCAGCTATATATTCCCGTACCCTTACATTTTCAGGAGTGCCGGTGCTATGTGGCGTGCCGGCTATTTGCAACAGGTGGCCATAAGCACGTTTAACAGAGAAGGCAGAATCGGGAATAACGCCGGTTTTAACGGCAGGTGGCGATGTGGCACGAATAGAAAAAAAGACAAATAAAACAGCTAATAAAAAGATCAACAGGCTAGAAAATCTGCGCATGGCCGGGTGGGTTTTTAAGCGTCAAGATAATACTATAAACCTACATACTATTTTAAAAACCCTATTTAAAATAAGCGCAGGGATATACCCGTCAAAAATTCTTTCCATTTTATCAATAGGTGTGAACATAAAAAAACCGGGGGTGATCCCCGGCAGAAATTTTATTGTATCAGAAAAAGCATCTATTCATTTACGAAGTCTGCATAAACACGGGAAAAGGATATAACCGGTTCCTTTCTGCCAACCATATCAAAATTTATATCAATTGATTGTACCAGTTTATCTTCCAGCAAATTCGCAAAGGTTTCAAAATAATCAATCGCATCTTCTCTTTTATTGCGTTTTAGCCAGCGAAAACCACCAGGCAAATTCTTCAGCACTTCTTTGTCCGAAAGATATTCAATATGATGAATATCGGTTGGAGTAAGCCCGATTTCTTCAAGCCTTGTGATGACTAAAGTAAGCGGTGCATTTGTAACAGGGCAGAATTCCTCCACCATCTCCGTCCACTCGCCGATACCGGTATGGGAGTAACGCAATATTTCACCTTCGCTTAATTTAGTTACCACCTGTACCAGGTTACCGCAATTGCATGCACCATGATGCCCCCAGGCGTAATGAGCACCGTTTTTCAAACGACGGGCAGTTTCACGTAACGCAACTATTAATTCTATTGTTGGATTAGCCATTTTGCAAAATTTATTATTAAAACGGTTGGAAACAATTTTTGTTTACTATGGAAGAAATAAATCCCAATAACCCGAAAATTAAAAGACTGCTAAAACCTCCGGATTCAGCCACCCGTTGCCCGGCTTATCAGTTATTTCAATTGTTTCAATATCTCCTCAATGGCCCTGTCGAGCTGGGGATCTTTTCCATTTAGTTTGTCTTCAAAAGTATTGATCACCTTTATGTCGGGCTGCACACCGGTAAACTCCAGGTTTTTGCCATCGAGGGTATAGCAGCCCCAGGCCGGCAACCGTAACAAAGAATTATCAACCAGCGTGGTACCACTTGTAAAAATGATATAACGATAGGTTTCATTGCCAATAATTTTGCCCAGTTTCAACGCCTTGAAACCGTTGGCAGTCATCTCCGCATCACTGAGCGATTGCTCGTTAATGAGTAGCACAATGGGCTTGTCGCCGGGTGAAAAATTGGGCTGAGGTGATAGTTTTCCTTCCCTGTATTTCCACTGCAGGTAGCTGCGCTGGGATAAAAAATTGAGTACGGGGTCGTGAACATTTCCACCCGTATTATACCGCAGGTCAAATATCAGCGCTTCTTTGTTACCCAGTTCCTGCGTCATATCGATGATGAACTGTTCGAGTTCCCCCTGTCCCATATTCTTCATGTAGCCGTAAGCGATTCTTCCATTGCTCTTTTCGTTTACCAGTTGCTGGTTGTCATCAATCCATTCATCATAAAGGTTGCCGCTGAGACTTTGCTGCGGGTGCAGCTTCACATCATACTGGTTGCCGCTGCGGCTGAAAGTCATTTTTAATTCTTTATCCATGGAAGGCCTGGTAAAATAATAACTCCGGTCGATGCCTCCCTGTACCTGTTCATTATTTACTTTTACCAGCAGGTCGCCGGGCCTTATATCAATGCCTTTTTTTTCTGCTGCAGAACGCTTCACAATTTTTTGCACGGTATAGGGCTCCTGCTCTTTAAAAACAATACCCGTTTCCATGGTGAGGTTACTCAACGCAACCGTTTCATCACCACCGGTTGTGTTAAAACCCTGGTGCGATGAATTCAATTCACCCAGCATATCGTTGAGCATTACCCGCAAGTCTGCCCGGTTATTCAGGTAAGGCAAAAACTGCTTATAATAAGCTTTGGTTTTCCCCCAGTCAAGCCCGTGAAATTTTTCATCGTAAAAATTTTCCTCCACCTGCGCCCAGGCTTCATCAAACATCTGGTCAAATTCCGCAGAAAGGTTTCTCCGAAAAGTATAGCTGATTGCTATGGGATCCGTTTTATTTGCTTCCAGGTTTAGCTTCGCAATATTGCCCCCGGATAAAATAAACAGTTTATCATTAACTTCCACTATCTCTAATCCCCCGGGGACTTCTGTGCCTGCAATTTTTTCTGTTTTATTTGATTCGAAAGGTTCAATAACAGTTTTCCATAATGCGCTGCGTCCTTCACCATGATTACTGGAAAACAACACATTGCTTTTTTCGCCTTTTTGATAAACAGCAATCAGTTCCTGCGCACCAAAAGCAGGGCCAACCAGCTCCAGTCTTTCCATTATTCTGTCTGTATCAATTGCAATAGGTGCTGCTATTATCTTAGCAGAATCCTTCTTTTTGGTAGTGTCTTTTTTCTCTTCCTTAAACAGATCGTTGTATTTATCCATCCTGAATGGTTCATCCAGTTTTTCGAGCGGCAACCGGTAGAGCTTTGCATCATCCATGCCAAAAGGGTAAGCAGCTTTCAGCCGTTGCGAGTTGAGGTAAATATATTTCCCATCCGGCGACCATAAAGGATTGGCTTCTGTAATACCGGTTTTTGTAAGGTTAGTCGTTTTGTTTTCTTTGATATTGTGTACAAAAATATCCTGCTCAAAATTTCTAAATGCAGTAAACACGACATAATCACCATCAGGTGAAAAGCCAGGATTGCCGCCTCGGAAAGCCCATATCTCTTCTTTTGCAATGACTTTACTGTCCCATGTTTTTGTATCCAGCAATCTTACTTCACCCCTGCCGCTCAGGTACACTGCTTTGGTTCTTTTTTTGTTGAGCACCAATGAGCGGTTACTGCTTTTATCCGTAGTAATTTGTTTCATTGCCGTGCTGCCATCGGCCGTAATCGTATAGAAATTTGTGTACCCGTTTAAGGTTTGGTTAAACAACATGGTTTTATTATCGCTCAGCCATTTTACTTCTTTTACCCTTTCGGCTGATCCCCTGTTGATGAGCTGGGTAAATTTCCCTTCCACATCACTCACAAATAATTCACCCCTTGAAACAAAAGCTATTTTCTTTGCATCCGGCGATATATCAAATGCTGAAATATTTCCTTTTACTTCATAGTCTTTTTCTTTGGTGAGGATGCTGTTGCGGAATATTTTAACCGGCAGTTTACCCGATTTTTTAGTAGCCACATCATAGATCCAAAGCTGGTAATCTTTTTCAAAAACCACTTTGTCTCCATTGGCATTTACCATGGGTGTTTTTATAGATGAACTGAATGTGGTAAGTGCTGTCTTTTTTTCGTTCACAATGCTGTACAAATTGTATTCACTATTGGCTTCATCAGAAATAAAATAAATATTCCCTTTTTTATCAATGGTAGCGCCAAAATCTTTTCCCTCCCAGTCAGTATAGCGTCTATATTTTTTGCCGGCAGGATTATAGGATTGAATATCCGGGTTGAACGCCCCCTTGTATCGTTTGCGTTGTACCTGGTTGTAGCTTTCCCAGGTATCATTGAAAAAAATTTCACCGGTTAGCGGATGCACTACCAGGTTATGATCGTATTGAAAAAAATTACTTCCAAAAACCCTTTGCGGCGTGCCTCCGGCGGCACTAACTTTAAGGCCGGCAAATCTTCCGTAACGGCTACTGGTAAAATAAATAAAACGGCTATCCCAGCTCCAGCTACTCACTTCATCAGCTGCAGAGTGCCAGGTAATTTGTTTTATTTCGCCACCGTTTACCGGCATTACAAATACATCGGCATTGCCAAACTGCCTGCCGGTAAAAGCAATCCAGTTTCCATCAGGCGATACCCTGGCATTGGTTTCATAACCTTGCATGGCAGTTAACCTCACCGCCTGTCCATCGTTTATACCGGTTTTCCATAAGTCGCCTTCGTAACTAAAAATGACTGTTTGTCCATCCGGTGTAAGACAGGGATGGGAGAGAAAATAAGCTTCTGCATTTTGTGCTGATAATGAAATTGAAGAGAGACAAAAACTGATTAATGTAAAAAAGGTGAATGATTTCATTTAAAAATATTTTAATGATGAAATTTACTAACTCCTTTTGATTAACCATTTTTTTATTTTTACAGATCAGGGATTCGTTTTTAAAAACCGGGGGCATTACAAAAAGGGACTTCTGAAATTTCATAACAAAATAAACACGACTACCTGCAATTAAAAAAGCCCGGCAAGCCGGGCTTTCAAAAATGTTGATCCATTATATTACCACGTTCACCATTTTATTTTTTACATAGATGATCCGCTTGGGATCTTTGCCATCCAGCCACTTTTGTACTGTTTCATTTTGCAATACAATTCCTTCTACCTCTGCCTGCTCCAGGTTTAATGCGAGGTTGATATTGGCACGCACTTTACCATTGATGGAGATGGGGTATTCTTTAAAAGATTCCACCAAATACTTGCCATCAAAGGTTGGATATATTGCATCCAGGATATTCCCTTCATTTTGCAACTGGCCCCATAATTCCTCCGCAATATGCGGGGCATAGGGGGTAAGTAAAACCAGCAGCTTTTCCAGCACTTCCTTTTTATGGCATTTCATATCTGCCAGTTCATTTACACATTTCATGAACGTGCTTACTGCGGTATTAAAACTAAACCGCTCGGTGTCTTCTTCAATCTTTTTGATGGTTTTATGCAGTACTTTCAACTCGGCATCCGTAGCCCTTTCATGGTTCCAAACCTTGCCCTTGATATCATCAAAAAACAGGCGCCATAGTTTGCGTAAAAAACGGTGAACGCCTTCAATACCCTTAGTATCCCAGGGTTTACTTTGCTCTACCGGGCCAAGGAACATTTCGTACATGCGGAAGGTGTCGGCGCCGAATTTGTCAACCATATCATCCGGACTATCTACGTTAAATTTTGACTTAGACATCTTCTCCGATTCTTCCTTAAGCATTATAAACTTCTCCTGTCCATCATTTTGCCACTCTATATCATATTGGACTTCTGCATTGCTTTTCTCAAATTGCTTAAATGTTAATTTGCCATTTGCATCAACAAATTGATGCCCATATTTAAAGCGTAAAAAGTTATTGGCAGATGTTTCTTTAATGTAAGATGTAATCTTTTGCGATGCAGCCCCGATATTGATATTGTCATCCAATTCAACATTAAAAAAATATGACTTCCCAGTTATCATCCCCTGGTTCACCAACTTCTTAAACGGCTCGTCAAATCCAATATATCCCAGGTCAAATAATATTTTCGTCCATAAGCGGCTGTACAATAAATGGCCTACTGCGTGTTCTGTGCCTCCTATGTAAATGTCTACCCGGTTCCAGTAATCGCTGGCTTTGCGGTCGCAAAATATTTGGGGGTTTTGTGGATCCATGTAGCGTAGGAAATACCAGCTGGAGCCTGCGTAACCGGGCATGGTGCTGGTTTCACGTTTGACCTCACCCCCAGCCCCTCTCCAAAGGAGAGGGGAGCCTGACCCTGATGACGCCTGGCTCTTTTCCTGGTTTAGATTGTTGGCGTCTTTTATATTTGATTCGCTTTTTGTTTCTTCGGATGCTCCTTTTGTTTCTTCGGCTACTTCTTGCTTTAGTCTTTGAGAGATTTTATTTAATACATCTTTCAAATTAGCTTTTACTTCCTGGTTGGTAAAACGGATCATTTCAAAACCATTTTCCGCTAACCAGTTTTGTCTTGCTTCATCCAGCTTTTTTTGTTCTGCTTCATCATGATATTCACCATCAATTTCAATGATTAATTTTTTATCCAGGCAAACAAAATCAGGAATATAACCAGCAACCGGATGTTGCCTTCTGAATTTGAAACCATCCATTTTCCGATCCCTGACTTCCTGCCAGATGATGGCTTCTGCTTCAGTAAAATTTTTACGGTTTTCCTTCGCAAAAGACAAAGTGTTTTTCCATTCTTCCAAGGAACTGTTGAAATAGCCAGGCTCATCTTTTTTTGAAGATTTAACTGTTACATCTGAAGCAGACTCTTCACTTCCGTAGAGTCCAGTCCCCCTCTCCTTTGGAGAGAGCCTGTCCCGATGCATCGGGAGGTTAGGGGTGAGGTCCAAATTCACCCAATCCCCTATATTCGCCAGCGGCCCTTCTCCATTTGGTCCGGGGCCATATTTATCTACATGGGGTAATTCAAGCGGCAATTCATCCGCATCCAATGGTATCGCAATACCATCACTCCAGATGATGGGAAATGGTTCGCCCCAATACCGCTGGCGGCTAAAGCCTGCGTCCCGCATCCTGTAGTTTACCTTGCGTTTTCCAATACCCAGTTCTTCGATCTTATTAACTGCTACACCAATGGCATCCTTCATCAGCAGGCCATCTAAAAAACCGGAGTTCTGCAGGGTGGCTTCCTTGGTTGCATTGGCTTCTTCCCCGTTATAATAATCGCCGATAATATTGGTGATGGGGATATTGAAATGTTTGGCAAATGCAAAATCCCGCTGATCGCCACATGGTACCGCCATGATGGCTCCTGTGCCATAACCTGCTAATACGTACTCCGCAATCCAGATAGGTATTTCTTTACCATCGAAGGGATTGATGGCATAGGCCCCGGTAAAGCAACCGGTTATTTGTTTTACTTCGGATAACCGTTCCCGCTCGCTGCGGCTTTTTACATAGGTCAGGTATTTTTCTATATCCTCCTTTTGATCATCAGCAGTGATGAGGCTTACCAGCTCATGTTCCGGTGCCACTACCATGAAGTCTACCCCAAAAATGGTATCGGGCCTGGTGGTGTAAACTCTCAGCGGTGTACCGTGTCCTTTAATTGCAAAATCCATTTCCGCACCCTGGCTTTTGCCAATCCAGTTCTTCTGCATCTCTTTCATGGCATCACTGAATTCAATTCGTTCCAGTCCTTCCAGTAAACGGTCGGCATATTCTGTAATGCGCAGGTACCATTGCCTCATTTTCTTTTTCTCCACCGGGTGGCCGCCACGTTCGCTTACCCCGTTTACTACCTCGTCATTGGCCAGTACGGTGCCCAATGCTTCGCACCAGTTTACTTCGCCATAGGAGCTGAATGTGAGGCGATAATCCATCAATATATCCTGCCTGCTTTTTTCATCAAAGGCATTCCATTCTTCCGCCGAAAATTTGATTTCTTTATCACCGGGGCTGGCATGATTAATATTGCCTTCTGCTTCAAATATTTTTATTAATTCGTCAATGCGAGCTGCTTTATTGGCAATACGATTGTACCAGCTATCAAATATTTGCAGGAATATCCATTGCGTCCATTTGTAATAACCGGGATCGCTTGTTCTTACTTCCCTGTCCCAATCATAGCTAAATCCTATTTTATCCAACTGGCTGCGGAATGTGGCAATGTTCTTTTCGGTGGTTACGGCCGGGTGCTGTCCTGTTTCTAATGCATACTGTTCTGCAGGCAACCCGAAGCTGTCATATCCCATCGGGTGTAATACATTGTACCCCTTCAATCTTTTATAACGACTGTAAATATCACTGGCGATATAACCCAGCGGATGCCCTACATGTAAACCTGCCCCACTCGGATAGGGAAACATATCAAGGACATAATACTTGGGCTTTGCTGATTCGTTCGGCACTTTATATACCCCGTTTTCTTTCCACTTTGCCTGCCAGTCCTTTTCTATTTTTCTAAAATCGTATTCCATTGATATTTGACTATTTATTATTTATTACAATTGATAATCATTCTTTACATAACCGCCATTTTATAGTTGTATCGGGCGAAACGGATTTGCCCTTCTATTTTTTCCACCCATCCCGGCAGACTTTATCATTTATTGCTTAAACAATATTTCAGACTGTGAAAGAAAAGTTATTTTACTCTTTACACCCTATCGAAGTATCATTCAATAAAAATATATTTGGCAGGTAATCGTTTTGTAGTGGACAAAAATACAGTAAAGCAGGTAAAATCCTTTACTTTTGCCACTATCGGTTTATTGAAATTTTAAAATAAACATAAACCAGGAATCAACCATTCAGTGCCTGTCTGTAAGTTATTCAGCCGGGGATAAAAAAATTATTAGCCCATGTCTCAAGCCGGAAAATCCTCCTCTAAACGCAGTAAACCATCTTATGTATATGCAATCATTGGCGTTGCACTGGTTTTATTTCTTTTTGGAATTGTAGGATGGTTGTTTTTAAATCTTAAAAAGTCAGGTGAAATGTTCAGGGAAAATATCCAGGTGCATGCCTGGATTACGCCTTCTGCTGCAAAAAAACAGGTAGACTCCCTGCAAAAATATATTGCTTCACGCCCTTATGTGAAAACAGCGGAATATGTAACCAAGGAAAAAGCGATACAAAAATGGAATGCAGAAAATGACAGTTCCTGGAAAAACTTTATTACCAATAACCCTTTACCGGAAAGCATAGATTTTTATGTAAAGGCTGATTATATGGATAAAGACAGTCTGAGCATTTTAAGCAGTTACCTCGACTCCAATTTTGTAGGTGTAATGTCCGAATTTCAATATCCAAGAGAAACAGTGGGCTATGTGAGTTCTTACACCAAATACATCGCTGCTGGCATCCTGGTATTTGCCATCATTCTTTCCATTATCGTTATCATATCCATCGACAATACCATTAGGCTGGCTATGTACAGCAACCGGTTTTTAATAAAAACAATGCAAATGGTGGGTGCCACCAGGGGATTTATTGCAAAACCGCTCAACATAAGGGCAATTATTAATGGATTAATTGCAGCAGTGATTGCTATTGTTGCTGTATTTGGATTTATTTTATTGGTAGAAAACTTTATCCCATGGCTCCGGCTATTAAGAGACGCCAGCAATATGGCATTGATCATTACCGGTATATTGGTATTGGGTATCACCATTTCATTAATTAGTACGCACCGTTCGGTATTAAAATATTTACAGATGAAACTGGATGACCTTTATTAATGGATAATTGATAATTTTTTAATTGATGATGTTTGAAGGTGGGATAAGCAGGGAACTTAATAAAGTATAATAATATTGATCCCTGTTAGAAAATTAATACTTTTATTTGCACTTTAAAATAATTTACATGAGTATAGATAAAAAAAAGCCTGTTACCAAGGGGTTATTTGGCAAGGAAAATTATATGATGATGCTGGGAGGTTTGATTTTATTAGCTATTGGGTTCTTTTTAATGGCTGGTGGAAAAAGTACTGATCCCAATGTTTTTAATGACAACGACGTATATAGCACCACCAGGATAACTATTGCACCGTTTTTAATTATTGTTGGTTTTGTAATTGAAATTTTTGCAATTATGAAAAAGCCGAAGGAAGCGTAGTTAAGGGGGGAAGAAGTGAAAGGTATATAAAGTATATAAGGTTTTTAAAGGAAGGTAAGTTATTTCCTGTTCTAAAATAAGTGATTGTTAATGCGGTGTTTTTAATATCGCATTTTTTATTTGAGTTTATAACCAATTTCTTATTTACCAAAAAAGCATAAGCTTCATTTTATCAACCTATCTACCTTCTTACTTTAAATACCTTATCTACCCTGTTTACCTTATTTACCTTATTTACTCCATTTACCTTTTACGTTACAAACTTTACCAGCACAATGACTACCGTTCAATCCATCGTTATTGCTATCATCGAGGGTCTTACAGAATTTTTGCCAATTTCATCTACTGCTCACATGAAGTTTGCACATCCTTTACTAGGTGTGGCGCCTTCTCCTTTTGTTGATATGTTTGAAGTGGTGATACAACTGGCGGCCATCATGGCGGTAGTAGTACTCTATTGGAAAAAGTTTTTTGATTTCAAAAAATTCAGTTTTTATATTAAATTAATCATTGCGGTAATACCTGCGCTGGTGTTTGGCTTCCTGTTAAAAAAACATATTGATGCTGCATTGGGCAACCTTTCCTTTATTGCCTGGGTAATGGTTGGCGGCGGTGTTATTCTTTTATTTATCGACAAGGTTTTTAAAAATCCCGTAGTTGATTCCGAAGAAAAGATAACCAACAAAACTGCATTTATCATTGGTTGCGGACAGGTATTGTCAATTGTTTTTCCGGGGCTAAGCAGGAGTGCTGCTACCATCATTACCGGTATGAGTCAAAAACTAACCCGTAATGCTGCGGCCGAATTTTCCTTTTTTTTAGCAGTTCCCACTATGATGGCTGCATCAGCAAAAAGCTTTTTAGATACTTACCTGGATCATCCTGAAGTACTGGAAAGGTCAAATCTAATAACGCTGTTGCTGGGCAGCGCTGTTGCATTTATTGTGTCTGTACTTGCTATTAAATTTTTCATTGATTTTTTAAAAAAATATGGCTTCCGCATCTGGGGTATTTACCGCATTATTGCAGGAGTTATCATGCTCATACTTATCTGGAAGGGAATAGTCATTCAGTAATAATAGCCTTGAGCTGCGTTACATACTGTATAAATCTGCAACATGGAAAGCTGGTTTTATTTATCCGCTTTACCTATGAAAACCAGATTGGGTTACTGGCATAATTGAAGTGCAATTTAAACCAACCGGCGAAGGTTAAAACATTGCTGACTCCGGGAGCTGGTCCCACTTCCTGCAATCTTTTCATCATCATGAAACCCAATTGCCCTGTTGTAATAAATTGAATTACTTTTAATACAAAATATAAACTTTTTCACCCGCCCTAATAAATAAATTTACCCAAAATAAATCATGCTTCCATATGCAGACTGCTTCTAAAAAAGTAATTAACGGATGGGCGATGTACGACTGGGCCAATTCGGTTTACAACCTGGTTATCACCACAACCTTTTTTCCTGCATATTATGCAAGTATCACAAGTATTGAAAAATTTCCGGATGGCATTGTTTTTTTAGGAAGGCACTTTGTAAACACGGAGTTGAAAGATTATGTACTCGCCTTTGGATTTCTCGTGATCGCCCTTTTGTCCCCTATCCTTTCCTCTATTGCAGATTACAAAGGCAATAAGAAAAACTTTATGCGTTTCTTTTGTTACCTGGGTGCGGTGAGTTGCTGTAGCATGTATTTTTTTGATAAAGATCACATAACACTGGGGTTGATAAGTTTTATGTTTGCCGGTATAGGCTTTTACGGCAGCCAGGTTTTCTATAATTCTTATTTACCGGAAATTGCCGCCGAAGCAGACCGCGACAGGATTAGCGCCAAAGGGTACAGTTTGGGTTACCTGGGAAGTGTGCTCATGCAGATGATTGGGTTTGGATTGGTAATTGCAATGCCTGACAATCCTTTGCCCCTAAAACTCACTTTTTTACTGGTAGGTATCTGGTGGGTATGTTTTGCTCAAATTACCTTTAAGGCACTGCCCATCAGTCCAAAAAGTGAAAGAAAAGCGAAAAAGCATGTATTGATAAATGGCTTTCACGAATTAAAAATCGTATGGGACCAGGTTACCCATATGCCGGTACTGAAACGCTTTTTAACCGCGTTCTTTTTTTATAGCATGGGCGTACAAACCGTAATGTTGGTAGCCATTGATTTTGGAATTAAAGAGCTGAAACTGCCCGATCAAAAATTAATTATTACAGCAGTCATCATACAATTAGTAGCCATTGCAGGTGCAATCAGCATGTCGAAACTATCGGCAAAATTTGGAAATATCAAGGTGTTGCTTTTCACTGTTTTGTTATGGATTGGTGTATGTATCGCCGGCTATTTCATTACTACAGAAACCCATTTTTATATCATTGCCTCCCTTGTAGGCCTGGTGATGGGTGGTATACAATCCCTCAGCCGGTCTACCTATAGTAAGTTGATGCCTGAAACAAAAGACACGGCATCCTTCTTTAGCTTTTATGATGTTACGGAAAAACTGGCGATTGTAATAGGACTTTTTACTTTTGGATTTATTGAAGGTATCAGCAGCATACGCAATTCAATTTTATCACTCGTCATATTCTTTGTGATAGGATTCTTTTTACTACTTTTAACTGCGGCCAAACAAAGACAATTACGACAACAAACGAACAATTAATCCATGAATTTATACTCCATTAATGCAGGGCATTTTAAGCTGGATGGTGGCGCCATGTTTGGTGTGGTACCTAAAAGCATCTGGAACAAACTAAACCCGGCCGACGAAAACAATATGTGCAGTTGGGCGCTTCGCTGCCTGTTGATTGAGGAGGGGGATAAGTTAATTTTGATTGACAACGGAATGGGTGATAAACAGGATGCGAAATTTTTTGGCCATTATTTTTTGCATGGGGAAGATACACTGGATAAATCGCTTGCACAATATGGTTTTACCAAAGATGATATTACGGATGTAGTATTAACCCATCTTCATTTTGACCATTGCGGCGGAAGCATCATAAAAGTGGGCGACCAATTAATGCCTGCATTTAAATACGCTACCTATTGGAGCAATGAAAGACATTGGCAATGGGCCACCATGCCAAACGACCGTGAGAAAGCAAGTTTTTTAAAGGAAAACATTTTGCCCATTAAAGAAAGCGGCCAGTTGAAAATGATTGATGTAACAGCGTTGGCAAAGGATGGTGAGGAGACAACGGTTATTCCTTATCCTTCCGGTATAATACCCTCGCTATCTTTCATTTTAGTAAACGGCCACACCGATGCCATGATGTTGCCACTGATACAATTTAAAGGGAAAACGATTGTTTACGTTGCTGATCTTTTACCATCCGTAGCGCATATTCCCCTGCCTTATGTAATGGCTTATGATATGTTTCCGCTTACCACATTAAAAGAGAAGAAAATATTCCTGGATCACGCCCTGCAAAACGATTGGGTGTTGTTTTTTGAACATGATCCCGTAAATGAATGCTGTAATTTACAATCAACGGACAAGGGCATTCGCAGTAAGGAGATATTTAAAATGGCCGATGTCTGATGTCTGATTGGTTGATGTCTGATTTTTTTAAATTGGCAAGAGAAGGCTGGTTTGACAAATCTATCATAAAACGTTAACGGGAAACATTTTAATATAAGGTGTAAAATTCAATCCGGACAGACTACTTAGCGGATTAGTGTTTACCTTAGCCCCAGCAATGAAGTTAGCGGATACCTGAGATTCTTATATCCATACATGTCTACTTTGATGCTCCCAACAGCAATGGGGCTTTCTACCCGAAGTATCAAATGATTGGGATCATCGCTTACCCACGCCGTCATTTTTTCCCCACCTTCAAAAATGGTTCCCTTAATCAGTAAGGGTTTAAACTTAATTGCCCGGAACTTTCCATAGCGGGTTTTTACATTTTCTTTCCCAATATACCGGATATACAGATGATACACTTCATCATCCAGGAACATATCAAAGGGTATTTTATCGCCCGGCTTGTATTGATCAAAATTAATATTGCGGGCATAATAAATGGCGCTGATTACATCCTGTATGCAACTGGTGGTTTTAAAAACTCCTTTGGTGGAAACCGCGGTGGAGGCACTATGGTTAAACGTTACATTGTTGTAAATTTTATACCCTCCTTCATCTACATTTCTAATAAATTTCATCGGCAGCATGGTAGCGGTATCAATATAGGTTTCGTAGCGGTCCCTTACTCTAAAAAAGTTATCGAAAAAGGAGTAAGACTTACCCTCTCCCACACAATGATACACAGTCTTACCATTAAATCTTTCCACCCCCGCGGTAAAGGTTGCTTCTCCTGCGCCAATATACATACCCAGGGAATTATAAAAAACCTTCATGGTGATTACTTCACCTTCCTTAAAAGCGGTGTTCCTTATTCCACAAAAAGTACTTGTGGGATCCTGCCCCTGGAGCGAAAACCATGAAAATGCAACCAGTAAAATACCTGCCTTAATAATCATACTTATTTTTCCTTTACAATTTTAATGCTTAAAATCAGCAAACTGCCAATTACAGCAGGTAATACCAGGTTAATCAGCCAAATGCCCAACGAGGCAGTGCCTACGCCCAACTCATTACTGGTGTACAATTTAAAAATAACCCAGCTTGCGCTTACCCTTACCGGCAATTCTATAAAGCCAATGGATGGCGCTACCGCCATTACCAGGTAAAAAACAGTCATCAACCAAAAAGATATCCCCACTGCAATTTCTACCTGCATTACCTCGAGCATCAGCAGGTATTGCAAAATGAATACCAGGTAACGGATAAAAGACAAAATCAATATCTGCAGAAGGTGCCTGTCTTCAAATTCATCCAATACTCTTATATGGTTTACTATCTTTTGAAGGGAAGGCAGTTTTTCCATCATTCTTACCAACCAACCTAAACGCAGATAGAACAAAAGTATTATAACCGTTAACCCAATGCTCAAATAAATTAATACGTCTCCCCAAAATTCAGGTAAAACTGCCGATGACCTGCCATTATTATGTGAAAGATACCTTAAATATAATAACCCGATGCAGCCCATCACCATTGTAACCAATAACTGGCTGATACTTCCAACAAGGCTCAGCGATATTGCCTTGATCCTGTTTTTCTCTTCCACGTACAGGATTCTGCCGCCATATTCGCCTATACGGTTAGGAGTCAGCATTGTTACACTACAGCCGGATAGTACAGATTTGACCGCCCTTATAAATGAAAACCGCTGAATATGATTGATCAATATCTGCCATTTTTTTGATTCGATCCCCCAGTTCACAAACATTAATATTATTACCATCCAAAACTTCGAATCTTTCCAACCGCCACTGATCTGCGACCATCGGCGGGGCAGATCCGGCTGGTTACTAATCTGCCGGTACAAACTCCATGTAAGTATCAGGAATAACACGGGGCCAAAAAAATAGTTGATGAATATCTTTACGTTTTTATTCAAATTGGCAGGTTTAATTTATCTCTAAAGCTCCTTAAGAGAGAAGAGTAGTTGATGTTTCATTACTTTTGTCACTTTCACGTACGCATTATCCGGCATTACCGTTTGCCTGAAACTGCCGGGCAGGTCAGTCAAACCTGAATATGCCGAAGTCTTTAAAAATGCGATGCAAAGTTAATGGGTTTGGGCAAACGGCTTTAATGGTGGTCTCAAATACAAAAGTAAAGTTTAAATAACCGGTTCATCAATCTATTGACAAACAAGAAAAACATTGCAAAAGAAATCAAAAATAATATTAGGGATTGATCCAGGCACTATGGTAATGGGATATGGCCTTATAGAAGTAATCGACAGCAACCTGAAGCTACTGGAAATGGATATCTTAAAACCTGGAAAAGTGGAGGATCCTTATCGGAAGCTTCAGTTGATATACAATACGGTAAGTGGTTTGATTATTAAATACAAACCGGATGTATTTGCAATTGAAGCGCCCTTTTTTGGTAAAAATGTACAAAGTATGTTGAAACTTGGCCGTGCCCAGGGTGTGGCAATCGCCGCTGCCATGCGGCATGGGCTGGATGTGACGGAATATTCCCCAAAAAAAATAAAACAATCTGTAACCGGCAACGGTAATGCGAGTAAGGAGCAGGTATTAAAGATGCTGCAACGGCTGCTCAATTTTAAAGATGACCCGAGGTCTTTTGATGCTTCAGATGCACTGGCAGTAGCTGTTTGTCATTATTTCCAGGAAAATTCGGTGATGGCTTCTACAGGCGCTAAAATAAACGGATGGGATGATTTTTTAAAAAAGAATCCATCGCGATTGAAGAAGTGAATACCCCCATCCCCTAAAGGGGAGCTATAAAAAGAGCGAATTGTTATTGGAGCGCTTTTACAATCTTTTCCTGTACTTCCTTCAATTCTTCCGGGGATAATTTTAATTTATGCCTGGTAAAGTTTAGGTCATCGGCTGTATTGATGGGTACCAGGTGCAGGTGGGCATGCGGTACTTCCATTCCCATTACGGTAATGCCGCACCTGTTGCAATCAAATGACTTTTCTATTGCATGGGCAACCGGCCTGGCGAACAACAGCATTTCCGCTAAATAAGTATCAGGCAAATCGAAAAACTTATCTGTCTCTGTTTTGGGCACTATTAATACATGTCCCCTTACGATTGGAAAAATATCGAGGAAGGCAAAAAAATGATCATTTTCGCAGATTTTGTAGGATGGAATCTGACCTGCGATTATTTTTGAAAAGATCGTCATGCTTTAATTATTTGCAATAAAAGTACGAAACAAAAAACCCATCCGCAAAAATAGGGATGGGGTAAAAATTTGTAGACCCGGAAAGTTATAACGTAATATTTTCCACCTTAAACTTCAACACACCTGCAGGAACCTGTACCTCGGTTACATCGCCGATTATTTTACCCAGCAAGCCTCTGCCAATAGGTGAGGTTACTGATATTTTACCCAATTTGAGGTCCGCTTCTTTTTCAGAAACGATCTGGTAGGTTGCCTTCTTTTTAGTGCCCATATTGGTTACGGTTACTTTTGTAAGAATGGATACTTTAGAGATGTCAATATTGGTTTCATCCAGGATACGGGCAGTTGCAATGATCCCTTCCAGGTATTTAATTTTTGCTTCCAGCATCCCCTGGGCTTCCTTGGCCGCGTCATACTCGGCATTCTCTTTTAAATCACCTTTTTCCCGAGCTTCAGCAATGGCCCTGCTTGCAGCCGGCCTTTCCACACTTTTCATCTGGTGAAGCTCAGCCTTCATTTGTTCAAATGTATCTTTTTTAACATAATTCGTTTCGCTCATAACATCTCATTTTATAGTATTCAGAAAAAAATACAACGCCTTAGGATAATGCCTAAGGCGTTGTATATGGTGCAAATATAAACAAAATATCAAATACCCAACTTTTCCAGGATCACGGTACTCATTTTATAAAAAGCCTCCTGGCTGTATCCGGCAATATGCGGCGTTATCAGCACATTGGGACGAGATTTCAGGTAGTCCAATTGCTCATTCTGTAGGGTACTGTAGGTGGATAACTTTTCATTTTCAAGCACATCCAGCCCGGCGCCTGCAATTTTATCCTGCTTCAGGGCTTCTATTAATGCCGCGGTATCTGTAACTCCTCCCCTACACACATTAATAAAAAAGGGGCGTTGGGGAAGGCTATTGAAAAACGCTTCATTTGCCATGTGTTTTGTTTCGTCCGTTAACGGCACATGAAAACTAATTACATCGGAATAGCGGCATACCTGTTCAAAACTCGCCTCCTTAATATACCCATGGGCAAAATCAAATTTATACTTATCGTAAGCCAGCACGGTAACACCAAAAGCTGCCAGTAATTTAGCATAAGAACTGCCGGTATTTCCATAACCAATAATACCAACTGTTTTCCCGCTCAATTCTGTCCCCCTGTTACCATCCCTTATCCATTTACCTTGTTTTACTTCTTCAAAACTGCTGGTGATTCGATTCATCAAATTCAGCACGAGTCCCAGTGTGTGTTCAGCCACTGCATTGCGGTTACCCTCCGGGCTACTTTCACATTGAATGCCCTTCCCCGCCGCATACGCAGTATCTATCAATTCCATACCACTTCCGAGGCGGCCAATCCATTTTAATTTCGCTGCTTTTTCTATAATTGGCTGATCTATTTTTAACCGGGTAGTTACTATTAATCCATGTGCCTCCGGAATAATAACAGACAAGGATTCATAATCAATCCCGGGCTGGTAATTTACTTCGTACCCTTTTTTTTGTAACGTGCTTATTAAAATATCATGTGCATTCGCAGTGACAATTACCAATGGTTTCGGGCTGTTCATATTTCAAAAGTTCAATTTGTACCTTAATTTACTTATCAAAAGTAAACCGCTTCTGCCTGTTAAATAAATCTTCTTTTTTTGCATTCGTTTTTACCAGGGGTTGGTTTAATATTAAAAGTAAAGTCGTTTGTACAGGAGAAAAAGAGCCGGCGGTATTAAACGGTTTTGAGTACTGCAATATTGTAAAGAGCAACCAGGTAAAAAAGTGGGAAACCGGCATTAACCCATTTGAAATAGCATTGTATATCAACGAAAGTGGTGCATGGAATTATTCGGCTGCCGGCAAAACTTATTTCATACAGTGCCCATTTACTTTCCACCGTTCATTGCGGTAATGCGAATGCTAACCTGCTCACCGCAAAAACCGATGCCATTAAAGTAAATAATTTATATGTGAACAGGAAATAGCAAAGAAACAAAGCAATCTTTAAAGCCAGTTACATTTTTTAATACGGCATACACTGCTGTCAATTATATCTTGGTTCCAAAAGATGAAAGGTAAAATAAATTTACACCCCAATACCCTACCGGGATTGAGCTGATTATCCGGCAGCAATTACACTTATTTCCACATTTGCATTCCGGGGTAATCCCTTTACAGCAACTGTTTCCCGGGCAGGAAAATCACCCTGGAAATATTTGGCATAAATCACATTTACCTGGCTAAATAATTCCATATCACTTAAAAAAATAGTTGTTTTAACCACGTTGCCAAAATCCATCCCGGCTTCTGCCAATATTGATTTCAGGTTTTGCATAACCTGGTGTGTTTCTTCAATTATATCGGCAGTAGCAATATCATTGGTTCCGGGTTTTATGGCTACCTGTCCAGATACAAACAATAAATTACCTGTTTTTACAGCCTGGTTATATGGGCCTATTGGAGCTGGTGCATTTAACGTATTGATGATTTGTTTACTCATATTAAAAGCATTTCTTTTAGTAAATGCAAATATATCTTTTATCAACCACCTATTTTTGTAAAAAATAATCAAATGAGGATTGCCGTACTGGCCACAGATGATCAATGGAAAGAAGTTAATTCCGGCAATCAGCAGGCCGGTTGTTTCAGGATGAACAGCATTGAAAATATACCCGTGGATGCAGATGCTTACCTGCTATTGCGGGATACGCCGCCATTTGATTTTAGCATCACTCACCGCCCGATTTTAATTAATTCAGTTTGCCGTACATTAGAAAATATGAATGCCCCCGGGAATGTAATCCGCATCAATGGCTGGAATGGATTTTTGTCAAGGCCCACCTGGGAAATATCCGGACACATTGATGATTCTATTGAAAGGGTATTCGCAGCTTTAGGAAAGAAAACAGCTTCTTTACCCGATCTTCCCGGCTTTGTATCACCAAGGGTAATTGCCATGATTATAAACGAAGCCTATTTTGCGCTTGAAGAAAAGTTAAGTACGAAAGCCGACATTGATACAGCGATGAAGCTAGGTACTAATTATCCCTACGGCCCGTTTGAATGGGCTTCCCTGATAGGTGTATCAAAAATCCTTGAGCTGCTTGAGCACTTAAGTATTCGTGAAAAAAGATATGTACCGGCCACATTACTAAAAGCCGCCGCAACCGCATGAGTTTAATTTTAAATATAGATACCGCCATTGATATAGCCCACATCAGCGTTGCAAAAGATGGCGAAGTGCTGGCAGAAGTTTCGAATACAGATCCGAAGGCACATGGTAGTTTTTTGCAACCCGCTATTCAATCACTGCTTAAAAATGCGTGTGTTACAATCCATGAACTTGATGCTATTGCAATATCTGCCGGGCCTGGTTCATATACAGGATTACGGGTAGGTATGGCAAGTGCAAAAGGCTTATGTTATGCCTTAAACAAACCATTGATATCGATCAGCACACTGGAAATATTGGCCTCTTCGGCTATATGGGATTCCCGCCAACAGGCCCTCCCCCCCTCTACTCTTTTTTGCCCCATGATTGACGCAAGAAGAATGGAAGTATTTACCGCTTTATATGATCAAAAGTTACAGATTGTGTTAGCACCATGTGCAATGGTGCTGGATGAAAATTCTTTTGCTAACGGCTTGTTAAAAAATCATATTCTATTTTTTGGAAAAGGAATAAAAAAATGGCAGTCTGTCTGCCAAAATCCAAACGCGATATTTAGGCCTGTTTCAAACAATTCATTGGCAATGAGTAAATTAGCCGCCCAAAAGTTTGAACAGAAAGATTTTGCCAATCTTTATTATAGCGAGCCCTTGTATCTGAAAGAATTTTTTGATAACAATTCAAAAAACTAATTCCTCATTTTTACGCCTCTTTTATTAAGCAATTGTTCATTTAGCATTATCATGTATATAAAATCGTTTGTATCTTTGCAGGGCACAAATAAAATTAAATATCTATGACAAATGACACCGCCACTAAGAGGCAAGACGTAAGTTTGCAACACGCTAACAAAATGGGCACTATTAAAATTGATTACTACAACGTAAAAAAAGCGGCCTTAATTTTAAGGGCACTCAACCACAAGTTGCGCCAGCAATTGTTAAAGCTGATTGAAGAAGAAAAGAAAATAACTGTTACGGAGATTTATGTAAGGCTAAAATTAGAGCAGTCGGTAGCTTCACAACATCTTGCTATTTTAAGAAAAGCAGGTATCGTAACTACTCAACGTGATGGTAAATTTATTTTTTATATTATCAATCACAAGCGGATAGATGAAATAAGCGAATTTGTGAATGAGTTGGTAGCCTAAAATTTATAATGATAGTAATGAAGCGGATGTTGCAAAACATCCGCTTTTTGTTTTTTATCTTTGCGAAATTAAAAAATAAAAGAGCCATGTACATACAGCAATTATATACAGGTTGCATCAGTGAAGCTGCCTATTACATTGAAAGTGAAGGGGTAGCGGCGGTAATAGATCCTTTAAGAGATATAGAAGAATACATCAGTATTGCCAGTGAAAGAAACGCGGTAATAAAATACATTTTTGAAACCCATTTTCATGCAGACTTTGTGAGCGGCCATCTTGACCTAAGTGAGAAAACAGGTGCCCCCATTATTTTTGGGCCGGAGACCAACACCAATTTTCCGGTACATATCGCAAAGGATGGCGAAATTTTCCCTTTAGGTAAAACAGCCTTACAGGTGTTGCATACGCCGGGCCATACCATCGAAAGCAGTTGCTATTTACTAAAAGACGAACAAAATAAAAACCATGCTATTTTCACCGGTGATACATTATTTGTAGGTGATGTAGGCCGGCCTGATTTAAGCAGTGGCAATTTGAGTAAAGAAGAACTCGCAGGCATCATGTATGATACCATCCAACAAAAGATAATTCCTTTGGAGGATGATATCCTGGTTTATCCCGCACATGGCGCAGGCAGCAGTTACGGTAAAAATATGGGACCTGATAATCACAGTACGATCGGTGAAGAACGGAAAAATAATTATGCATTGAAGCCACAATCAAAAGAGTCATTTATAAAGGCGGTAACGGAAGGACTGAATGAGGCCCCAAAATATTTTCCGATCAATGCACAAATTAACAAGGAAGGGTATGACAGCCTTGATTCAGTTAAATTGAAAGCGCTGAATCCTTTAAGCATCGCGGATTTTATGAGCAGGATGGAAGAAGATGTGACAATACTTGATACCAGGCCTGCGGATTTGTTTACCCAGGGTTTTGTTCCCGGAAGTATTTTTATAGGGTTGGAAGGACGTTTTGCAGAATGGGCAGGCAGCATTTTATCATTTGTAAAACCAATGTTATTGATAACCGGGCCCGGCCAACAAGAGGAAACTGTAATACGCCTCGCCAGGGTTGGGTTTAGCAACATAGTTGGATACCTTGACGGAGGTTTTGAGGCATGGAGAAATGCCTGTAAAAAAACCGATATGATCATTGATGTGGAAGCGGATGAGTTGGCAATGGATATACCCCATGATCCAAATTTGCAGGTGGTGGATGTAAGAAGAGAAACCGAATTTGCGGACGGACATGTAAAATCGGCGATCAATATGCCCTTAAATGAAATGACTGATTTGGCACTGATGGCAGATTTTGAAGAAAATCAAAATTTATATGTTCATTGTGGCGGCGGATACAGAAGTGTGATCGCCTGCTCATTGCTAAAAAGCCAGGGACTCCATAATTTACGCAATGTACTAGGTGGCTGGGATAAAATAAAGGAAGAAAAATCTATAAAGATTGCAAAGGAACCAAGTGTACTAAATTGATAAGGTGAATGGTGAATGATATGTTGTTGACTTAAGAGTGGTTGGTGAGACGCCAACCACGGCCCGAGCCTTGGCGGGTGTCCCCACCCGCCTGTACAGCTTAAGTTAACGACATTGAATGGTCAATGGTCAAAGTTGAAAAAACTAACTATTCACTTATCGATCCAGCTATTACTGTAATCCTCGTTGTACTCATGTTTCCACCTCCGATGGCTCCACAAATAATTGGCGGGTTGGTTTCGAATAATGGATTCTAAATAATCCCTGTATTTGAGTGCCAATGCCTCCGGTGTGTATGCTCCCGGGTTTTCAAGTATTTCGTACACTTCAAAATGATAATGCCCTCTTTTAACTTTTTTGAAATCATAATAAATCACTACTGGTTTATTTTTAACCGCAGCCCTGTGAGGGCCCATAATAAACGGTACCGGTTTGCCAAAAAAATTAAGCCAGTAAGCTTTGCCAGGGTAAGTATTCTGATCGGCCAGTAAGCATATAGAATATTGCTTTTTCATCAGTTCAATCATTTGCCTTTGAAAGGATGAATTGGGTATTAATATTGTTCCATACCTGGCCCGGAATTTAAAATAAATACGGTTGAAGATTTTGTTTTCTACATTGGCAACCACCCCAATAAACGGAATGCGGATATGCCTGCTGAACAACAGATTGGTGAACTCCCAGTTAAACTGGTGACCGCCCAGCAATTGTATATTTTTTCCACCTGCTGCAATTTCATTGATTGCACTAAAATCACCGGTACACCTTTTGTCAAACTGGCTATCACTGAGAGATAACAACTTGATGGTTTCAATAAATGTATCCACAAAATTTTTATAAAACTGAGCAGCAATCTTTTTTCGTTCGGCCAGGGATTTTTCCGGAAAGGCAATGGCAAGGTTACCCAACACTACTTTTCTTCTGTAGCCAAATACATGATACATCATCACATAAGCAATGTCACTGAATACATATAAAACAAAAAAAGGCAGTAAGGATGCAAGGTATAATAACCCATAAACCAGGTAATACATGGTACAAAGATAACAATTAGCTCCAATCACCTGAAGGAGAATAACAACCCCTGGTATTTGTTGGAAGGTTCATTCACGCTTAATTTACCATAAATTTTACAAGGCAATATTCTGCGCCATTTTACTTTTCTCAGGGTAATCTGTATTAAAATGCAGGCCCCTGCTTTCGTGCCGGAATTCGGCGCATTTTACAATCAGGTAGGCAACGGTAATCATATTCCGAAGTTCACATAACTGCGGCGACACGGCCGTTTTTTCATATAGTGCTTCTGTTTCTTCATACAACAGGTCCAGTCTTTTCATCGCCCTTTTCAAACGCTCATTGTTTCTCACAATACCCACATAATCGCTCATGAGTAGTTTCATCTCCTTTAAACTTTGTGTTATCAGGATCATCTCTTTGGGAGCATTGGTACCCTCCGATCTCCAGTTGGGCACTTCTGCCAGCTCCACTTTATTTTCTTGATTAACGGATATGGAATTATCCCGGTCCTTCATAGCGGCTACCGCATGTTTGTAAGCCCTGTGGGCAAATACCATCGCTTCCAGCAGCGAGTTACTTGCCAGGCGGTTAGCGCCATGTAAACCGGTGGAAGCGCATTCTCCGGCGGCATATAGATTCCTGATGGAGGTTCTTGCCCATTCATCTGTTTTAATACCGCCACAACTATAATGTGCGGCTGGAGCCACCGGTATCATGTGCCGGGTGATATCAATTCCAATGCTGAGGCATTTCTCATAAATATTGGGAAAATGTTCGGTAAATTTTTCTTTGCTAAAATGGGTGCAATCCAAAAACACATGTTCTGTACCACTTATTTTCATTTCATTATCGATTGCTCTTGCCACGATATCTCTTGGCGCCAGGTCCTTTCTCTCATCATAACGCTCCATGAATGCCTCTCCATTTTGATTTCGTAAAATCCCGCCATCACCACGTACCGCTTCGGTTATTAAAAAACTATGTCCCCGAACACCCGGTTCATATAATGCAGTGGGGTGAAACTGGATAAACTCCATATTTTCAATCCTTCCTTTTGCCCGGTACACCATAGCAACACCATCGCCGGTTGCAATAGCAGGGTTGGTGGTGGTGCGATACACCTGGCCGTTTCCTCCGGTTGCCAATAAAGTAACAGATGACAATATCTTTTCAATTTTATTGGTATTTAAGTTCAATATATACACTCCGTAACACTCAATATCCGGAGTGGATTTGGTGATTAAAAAACCAAGATGATGTTGTGTAATAATATCCAGCACAAAACAATGACTGAGCAGTTGTATGTTTGATTTCCGGCTAATGGCTTCCAGCAATGCCCTTTCCATTTCTTTACCGGTTACGTCTTTGTGATGAAGTATGCGAAACTCACTGTGGCCACCTTCCCGGCCCAGTGCATAATCGCCTTCCATATCTTTATCAAAATTGGCCCCCCATTCAATAATCTCCTTTATTCGCTCCACTCCTTCCTTTACTACAATTTCTACCACCCGCGGGTTACATAATCCATCCCCGGCTATTAGCGTGTCTTCGATATGTTTATCAAAACTGTCTTTATCAAAATCCATTACACCTGCGATACCTCCTTGTGCATATTTGGTATTTGTTTCGTCGCTTTGCGTTTTAGTTAAAACAGTAATCGTTTTCCCCGGGCATGCTTCCGCCACTTTTAAAGCATACGTGAGCCCTGCTATACCACTGCCAATGACCAAAAAATCTGTTTGCATAAATATTGCTTTTTAGCTGAACATTAAAATTAACAGTTAAATCACTAAAACGATTTAAATGTTAATTTAAAAAAATACCACTTTAGGGTATTGCATCAAAAAGAATTAAGTAGTAGGTTTACATCCTGGCTATTTTTTCGGATCCCCTATATCTCCTATACAGCAACCACACACGAATCTATTATCCTTTTACATCATGCTTTAAAAAATCGAAAGTTATTTCCGAATACTATTATTATGCAATAGACCCTGCATTTTTTTAACGATTAAATCAAATGTTATGGCAAACGAATATTATTCAACCATCCGCTCTTCACCTTAATATTTTAACGATTACCGCTGCAATGCGATACACCTTATCAGTCCGTTTACCATATCGGCAGCAGCTACAAAAAATACATCGAAAGGAGTGAAAGCAGCTATAAAATGAGCTGTTGAATAAATAAACAAGACTATAAGAAAACAGCAATACCCTGCGCCGGGATAACTGCAACTTTAATTGCAGGTGAATAGTCGCCCATTGCATAGCCTGTTTTTTTAAAATTATTTCTTCACTTGCCCGTAATAAGTTACAGGCATAAATCTATCTGTTATGATTATTTCCATGCAAGGCAACTGGACGATCAGTGTAAAGTCTAAAGAAGCCGCCTTTCCCCAAAGGTTTGTAGTAGCCGGAGCCTCTTCCGGAAACGGGACCTACGATGCTACCATAAAAACCGATCCGGTACCAGTTACCGGTAGTCAATGGAGCATCGCCATTTTAAATAACCCAGGCAATGGATTTCGGTTGTCGGATACCCGGCTAAAATTCCCTTCACTTACGGGGGGCAATTTTGTTTTTGATATAGAATCGAACGATGCCGGAACCGACAAAGATTTCAATGACCTGGTGCTTACCTGTACAGCCGCCGCCCTTGTTACGGATTATCTTATTTATGGCAATGTTACCTTGTACAGCGATTTTTGTTTTATCAATCCATGTATCAGGAGATGGGTGGTAATTGATACCTACAGTAAATTTTTAAATGCGTTGAAGTTTGATAAGTTAAGAGAAGCAATTACCGTACTGTATCCTGAACGGGTACCTCCATTTAAGCCAATTCCACCCGATCCTCCGCCTTTCTTTGTTCCTATTATGATTAATCTTTCGGATGATTTTCAATTACCACAAAAAACAGCAGATGTCTACAAAAGGCTGCCATCCGAACGGGGAGTTGCTTCGAACAAAGGCGATGCAACAACTGCAAATGCAGATTTGTTGTCCAATTTTAATTTAGAACGGTCTGTAAGTTTATCATCCAACATCGCAAAAGAGTCGATATCTGCCTTTGACAGGGCAGGCCTGGGTAAGGTTGCAGATACCCTTCGGCTGCGGTGCACTACCGAGCCCGGGGTAAATCTTACATTAGGGTTTGCTGAGTACGACAGAAGCATTGCTGAACTGGCTGGTGGTGCTTATACCGGCAATGGTAACCGTACTCAATTGGGAAATGCCATTACCGATATGAATGGTAATTATATTTTCCGGTTCACCCAAACCTTTGATGAACTGGTAAATGAAATATTTGAAGATGTGGCTGCCGGTGAGGATATAGTCGTTCAGGCGAGGCCCGATATAATAGCATCTATCGCAGACAGCATACACCCGGCGACTATATTATATGAAAGCGCTCCTTATTTTAATGTGCCCCAGTTAAGAAGGATTGATTTTTGTTTGCCGTTGGAAAAAGTAAAGCCAACTTCACTTTGCTTCAATGGTAACCTGGTTGGTAGTTTGGGGAACATATTTATTGGGGGAAGCCAAAATAGTACTGGCAGCTTATCGGCTGCAGCACTTGACAGAAACGGGTATAACAATCATTTGCGTTCCAGTGGAAAAATAAGCGTACATAATTCAATGGCAGGCTTTAGTGTGGATTGTGCCTGCTGGGGCAGCCTGATAGATGTAAAGGGTTGTATGTATAATTTACAGAGAAAGGCAAACGACCCGTTGGTGAGGCGTTATACCATCCGCTATAAGAAACCGGGTGGAAGTTGGCAGTTTGTTACAGAAACTTATAAACACCCCAAATTTTCAAAACGGTTTCTGCCATTTTATGATGGCGACCTGGTGGGGCCTTTTCCAACAATTTTAAATGTAGATGGCGGCCCTGCCGATACGGTACCTGCATATATTAACATCCAGGCAGAAGTATTTTTTGATGGAATTGACTGGGAATTTTCAAACCTTGACAGGTACATGCAACTGAACAGCGCTATCTACGAAGCGGGCACTCCCGGCAAAGTTTATTTTTTGGTAGAAGGTTATGATGCAGCAGGAAACCTGGTTCCGGGAGCAAAGGACCTTATTGCGCTATATATCAATAACCGGGCACTTCAATATGGATTCGGAGCAATTCAGTTTACAAGTGTTATTGAAAGTGTGCCATGTGGTTTATACAAATTGTTGCCTGGCGAAATGAATACACCGCTTACAGTTCAATTTAAGGCCTATGATGAATGGGGCTTCACAGATTTTTATAATCTTACCATTGGCAAATGTCCGCAACAAATTGAAGTAGATGTTACCAGTCCGTTAAGTATCGCAGGTACCAAATCCCTGGGTGTGCTTGCATCGGGAAGTAACGCCGCCAATACAGATGCAGGTGGTTGCCCCGGCTTTTTTGGCACATTGGGTGACTTTGCCACCGCAGGTTTTGTAACAGTCCAGATGCAGCCCTCCGCGGCAGAAGGCGGTTGGTTAAGAGCAGGAGAACAGTTTGCCATTTTATCATTTGGCCTTGATGCTGCCATCCGGAGAACAAATGGTTATAATACTGGAATAGGTAATCCCGGTGCTATTAGCACAGCTATATACCTTCAGCCAAAATGATAAAATAAATGGCAATCCTTATTTTTCATTTTATATTGACTGTGCTGGTTGCGTGGCGGGTATCACATTTGCTCAGCAAAGAGGATGGGCCATTTGATCTGATTTATTTATTAAGAAAAAAGGCGGGAGCAGGCTTCTTTGGAAGCCTGCTCGACTGCTTTTATTGTGTAAGCGTGTGGGTAGCGCTTCCTTTGGGCCTATGTTTTGGAATGAGCTGGTGGGAGAAATTATTGTATTGGGGGGCAATTTCAGGTGCAGCCTGTTTACTGGAACAGGCAACAACAATTAATAAAAATAATGGCCCGGATATACCCGATTATAAAGAAGACTAAAAATAATAATTATGTGTAATTGTGGAAAAAAAAGAGAGGAGTTTGGTACAAGCCATTCATCCACGCAGAGCAGCTATAGCGACATCGAACCTGTAAAAAATAAATCATGGGATGATGTGTATTTCGAATACACCGGCTTTACTGCTTTATCTGTAAAAGGAAGCGTAAGCGGCAGGCATTACCGTTTTACGCAGCCTGGTAATACTCAACCAGTGGATTACAGGGACACCCCGGGAATGATGGCGGTACCGGTTTTGAGAAAAGTGAAACGGGAATAAACGAATTACTTTAACTCGCCTCTACCCAGGCTTCACTCTCTTTAAGCAATGATATCAATTCATCTACCGCAATGGCACTATCAATATTTCTCTTCACTACTTCCTTGCCACGGTATAAAGTGATTTTTCCTACACCGCTTCCTACATAGCCAAAATCTGCATCAGCCATTTCACCGGGGCCATTTACAATACATCCCATTATAGCGATCTTAACACCCTTTAAATGATTGGTTACACTTCTTATTTTAGCAGTTGTTTCCTGCAGGTCAAAAAGCGTTCTTCCACAACTCGGGCAACTGATATACTCCGTTTTTGAAATCCTGGTACGGGTGGCCTGTAAAATGGAGAATGCTGTATTATTAATAAATTGTTCTACTGAAGCATTGGCAATGTAATTCCTTCCGCTTACCGCAATGTTAGCTGCATCATTATACGCTTTTGATGACATGCCCAGGCAAATCCCATCTCCCATCCCTTCTAAAAATAAAGCGCCTGTTTCGGTTGCGTAATGCACTAGGTGTTCGTCAGCAGTACTCCAGTTGCTATCTGTGATAAACACAACCGGGTTTTTAATTTTACGGTTCACCAGTTCTACCAGCATGCGCCTCACTGCATGCAGGGCAAATATATTTGTTGAACTCAGGCATAGAACTACTTTGGGATCGTTTCCCAATTCATCCAGGTAAGTAAAATCATTGATGGCGGTAGCATCGCTAAAACAATCAATCATTACAAAGTTTAACTGGCCCGACATTGAATCGGCATCAACATAACCGCTGTCTTCAAATATGGGAAAATAAGTTGTCTTGTCTTCTGCCAGTTGCCAGGTGGCCGGATACACGATTATTTTAACCGTGCCGGGCAACGCAAAATTCAATATTTGATTACCGGTAAAAATATAATCGGCAGCCATATCACTGATCGTCCATTTATCCGACACGGCGTCATACGTGTACCCAACACTTTGCAGGTGAGCAGGATGAATGTTATCTATCTTACTTAAATCAGCAATTACTACCGGCACCTGTTTATTACCAATATTACCCACCGCAAATGTTTCTCTTCGCTTATATTCAAACGGAGAATAAGGTATCGTGTCAATTGCCGGTATGAGCCTGCTACCCTTGTTGTATAGCCGCTGTTCGGAATATCGTTTTACGATGTCTTTGCAAACAGGGATTTCCAGTTCAGGATCTTCGGTCAGGCTTACCCGGATGGTATCGCCAATTCCGTCTTCCAGTAAAGTGCCAATTCCAATGGCAGATTTTATTCTTCCATCTTCACCATCACCCGCTTCGGTAACACCTAAATGCAGCGGATAGCACTCTCCAAATTCATCTGCCATGTGATTAATCAGCAACCGGTAAGCCTGCACCATTACCAGTGGGTTACTACTCTTCATACTCAGGATAATATTATGATAATCCTCGCTGCGGGCTATACGTAAAAACTCCATCGCACTTTCCACCATACCCATGGCCGTATCACCATAACGGCTCATGATCCGGTCGCTCAACGAACCATGATTGGTTCCAATGCGCATGGCAGTTCCATATTGTTTACAAATTTTTACCAATGGTGTAAAACGATCCCTGATCCTTTCAATTTCTTCCGCATATTCAGCATCGGTATAATCTATTTGCTCAAATTTTTTCTTGTCTACATAATTACCCGGGTTCACTCTTACTTTCTCTACAATGGTAGCAGCAATTTCAGCAGCATTGGGTGTAAAATGAATATCAGCTACCAACGGCACGAAATAGCCGCGGCGATTCAATTCGTTTTTTATATTCAATAAGTTTTCTGCCTCCTTTTTGGATGGTGCAGTTATACGCACCAATTCTGCTCCGGCTTCAATACAACGGATGGTCTGCTCAACTGTAGCCATCGTATCCATGGTATCAGTCGTTGTCATGGTTTGCACCCTTACCGGGTGGTTATTCCCCAACAACAGGTTACCAATTTTAACTTCCCGGGTTTTAAGCCGTTTGTATTCCGTCATCGATTCACAATACAATTGCATAAATTCTAAATTACTATTTAATTAATAACGAAAACGATGGGCTTGATCCGGTTAATTCAGTGACGAAATTTTTGAACCTCCGCAAATAAATAACAGATCTTAATAGTGCAGGTCGTTGTTCCCCATCACGGCCAGGTGCATCCATTGTTTAATAATTTATTTCGTATGAAACCTTTTCTGGATGCTCTAACATTTCTGTTAGCGTAGTAGAAAAGGTAATTGTTCTTTTATCAGCCGAAATAGAGCTGCCGGGGCCATCATATTTTTTAACAGCCTTTGGCAAAACGATAATAGTGCGATAATTAAAATCACCCATCATTGCGGTCATTGGCTTAATCATACCCAATGTTGAATCCGTTGCTACCCTGTTTTTATAAACATCCAGGTTGGTAATCGTATTGGAAACTTTGCCTGGAGCTGCTTTAAAAGTAAACAGGTCTCCAAGCGGGTTGGCAGATTTTACGCCCATTTGCGCATTGCCCTCTTCCTCCGATTTTTCTTTTTCACCCGTAGCTTTTTCAAAAGCTTTTAATTTATTCATCACAGAAGTAAGGTTATTTTTTATCTCCGTGAGTGCGGCACCATTTTTAAAAGGGGAACTAATGACAATTTTCATTTCATTTTTAGCTTCGTCCATCTTCACGCTGATGATGCCATCCTTGTACAAAGCTTTTTCTTCGGCAGATAAATTATCCGCCGTGTTCAAAATGTCTTTCAGATAAATGGTGGTGTCTTTTTTTTCCTTTGCCTTGCCGGTTTCAGACTGGCCAGCACCCATGGATGAAGCCATTTGTAGCATTCTACCCATATCAACGGTCATAAAATACGTACCTGAATTATCAGGGTTGAAAACAATTTTTTCTTCGGTATCAAGGCAGGAAGATAATAAAGCGGCGAACAGGAAGGCGAACAGGAACTTAAAATTTTTCATCGTAGAAGTTTATGTTGCAAAGATGCAAAATTTTACCAATCTTTCTCAGGCTTTTCAGGAGATGCTGCGCTGACTTTCCTTAATTTATCCTGCAATTTTTTTTCCTGTTGCAACAAAGCTTTTAATTTTTCTTCTGCCTCCTTTTTGGTCATTTTTGAAGGCTGTGGTTTAGGCAAATCGTTTTTATTATTATTGTCAGGCTGCTTAGGCTGATCCTTTTTTTTAGGGTCATCCTTTGGTTTATCCTGGTCTTTATTATCCTTGTCTTTTTGCTGTTGTTGTTTTTGCTGTTGTAAAGCCTTTTGAAGGTTTAGCCGGGCATCTTCGTCGGCAGGATTGAGGCGCAATGAATTTTTATATGCCTCTATGCATTCAGGTAGTTTTTTATTATTCTGTAACACTACTCCTTTGTTATAGTATGCACCTGATTTTTCTACCGGCAACCCGCTATTTTGAATAGCAGCATCATAAGCCAATACAGCATCTTCCGGCTTTTCCGTTTTATACAATGCATTCCCTAAATTGTATTGGGCTTTTTGATTGGCAGGATTCTTTTCTGCAGCCCTTTTATATTTATCCCTCGCTTCTTCGTACAGCTTTTTGTTATAGGCTTCGTTTCCCTTCTTTATCAGTACATCATCATTTTGGGCAAAAGAAGATGCAAAGGGAGAAAGAAAAAGTATCAGTAAAACCGAAGTTAGATTCAATTTCTTTTTAACCACATCCGCCTGTTTATTTTTAACTGATTTAATTTCTGAAATAAGGAACTCTGCCACCAACAATATTAAAACAGCCGCCAATAGCCAGGGGAAAAAATTCTGAAAGTTTACCCTTGAATTTTCCGTGACTGGTTTTTGCCCCATGCTTTTTATTTGTTGGTCCAGCTTGTTCACTACGTCATCAGTATTGGTATAAAGCTGGTAGATCCCATTCCCATTTTCTGCAATACTCTTTAATTCCACTTCGTTTAATTTTGTCACCACAGGGTTTCCCGCCATATCGCGTTTCACTTCATTGGTTTCAGCATCCACAATCATTGCACCTTCAGGTGATCCAATTCCTATTGTATTGATCATCACGCCCTCACTTGCCAGTGCTTTGGATAAAGTAACCGCATTTTCATCATGGTCCTCCCCATCACTGATCAGAATTATTGATTTGTACTTTTTCTCTTTGGTATTAAATGCTGCGAAACTCATTTTTAAGGCGTCGCCAATTACTGTGCCCTGGGTGGGCACTACATCGGGCGTGGCAGTTGATAAATACATTTTAGCGGCCGCATGATCTGTGGTAAGTGGCATTTGCAGGTAAGCCCTGCCCGCAAATACTACAATGCCTATCCGGTCATCCTGCAATTTGTCAATCAGCTTTGATAAAATTTGCTTGGCCCTTTCTAACCTGTCTGGTTTAATATCCTGCGCCAGCATACTCTTACTTACATCCAACGCTATCATCACATCTATTCCGCTTCGGCTCACATCTGCGGTGCCCACCGGCATTCGGGGATTGGCCAATGCAATTACCCCAATTGCAAATGCAGTGGTGAATAAAATAAATTTGAGTAGAAACCTGGATGGGCTGTAATCCCTGATCAATTGATTTACCAGCGCAGGGTCGCCAATCTTTTTAATAGTCCGTTTCTTCCAGCGAATTAAAAAAAAATAGAGCATTACAATAATGGGAATTAATACAAGTCCCAATAAATATTCAATATGTTGAAACTGAACCAATAGATTAAATCTTTTATAAAAACTGAAGCGTTAATAATACCAATAACAGGTGCTTTAATATCGGTGCACTTTGCAAAATGAAGGCATATTACATTACATTCCTCCCTCAAAAAAACCATACTGCTTTAATATCCCTTTTGTAATATTCAATCGTACCGTTTTCATATCAATATTGGGATCAGTTGACTTTACCAATGTTACAAAAAAATATGGATGCTTGTTTTCTTCAATCCAGCCTACCATCCAGCCGATTGAGTTATTATTTTCATCAAATCCCCAGCCTGTTTTATATGCCAATGTATACAATGTGTTGTCTTCCTGCGTCATTACATTACGTACAATTTGCTGTGTACGTTTTTGAAAAGGTAACTGGTCAAAATACAAACGCTTTACCAAACCAAGTTGTTCATCCGGCGAAATCTTTAAGCTATTATCGAGCCAAAAACTATCTATATGATTACCGATTTTCATATTGCCGTAATGCAGGCTGTCGAGCCATTGCTGCATCGTGTCTTTTCCAATTCTCCTCGCCACTTCCTGGTAATAGGGCACTGAACTAACTTTGAATGCGTCTTCCATAGTAAGGTCCTTATTCCAGTCTTCCACCCTGCGTTTTAGGCCATCCCATTTGATAACCATTTTTTCATCTGTAATTCTGCCAATTTCCAATCCAACCAGGGAGTTCACAATTTTAAAAGTGGAAGCCGGCAGATAACGAACGGTATCCATCGACATATTGTAAACGGTCACTTTTCCATCGGCATTATTCATCATAGTAAAGCATCCTTCCACTTTATTTTCATCAAAATATTTTTTAAGGCTGTTATCTATTTTGGCTCTGTTAACCGAACAGGAAGAAATTGAAATAAACAATAACAAAAGAGCGGGATAACCTCCCGGAAGTAATTTTCTTTTCATTTGTATAGTAGTTGGTACAATCCGGTGGCAAACGCCATCCCTAATACCTTTGGATAATTTGATTTATAAATTTTGATTCATATGTTTTGCTGTGGCTTCCAGTGTATCGTAAAATTCCGGCCCATACTTTCTAACCAATGCATCTTTTAAAAAAACATATACGGGCACTTTCAATTTTTCCCCCAGGGTGCAAGCTGCACTACAAAGGTCTTCACGGGGCTCATAGTTTACATATTCTGTTTGTTTATTTTTGCTTAATTTAACACGTATCGGGAACAAATGGCAACTGATGGGCTTTTTCCAGTTAACCTTCCCATCATTATAAGCCTGTTCAATGCCACATTTAACGATACCCTGTTTATCTGTTATGCCATAAACACACACTTTACTTTCAATGGTTGGTGTTACCCAACCAAATTCCTTATCATACACATATCTGCCCTGCTTTTGCAATTCCATTTTATTTTCTTCTGCTAAATAAGGTAAAACGGCCTCGTATACTTCATTCAATCTATCCAATTCATCATTACTTAACGGAGCACCGGCATCACCGTCTACACAGCAGCCACCTTTGCATTTATTCAAATCGCAAACAAATTGCTCCTCAATAATTTCGTCGCTTACCAGTTTATTATCGATTACTATCATATAGTGGGCAAAAATACTAACAAAGACGTGGTTAATGAATAATTAAATAATTGATAATTTTCAAACCTTCCTTTACATGCGATAATGAGGTTTTAATATTCCCTTAATACAATTTCCAGGATTTATAATTTTGGTAGTTATATGTTTCAAGAAGGTATTATTCTGAATGCCAGGTTCCCTGAAAGTTGAGTTGGCAAAACATACATTTGGCATGACGCTGAAATTATTGCAAATACCAGGTTTAGTTGCTTTTCCACCGGAAAGTATTGATCAGGTGATCCATATCTGCCTGCAAAAAGTCCTGCACCGGTTGTAAAGAATCTGCATTGGGTGTAACATCGAAATACAGAGCCCCCCTGATAAAATTCCGGGTAGTGTCACTCAAAAAAAACTGTTTGGATGTAGCGGCATTTCCGCCTACTTTAAAAAAAACACCACTTATTCCGTTTGGAGTATGTATCAAACTATCACTGATGGAATTTGAAACTACATTATTTTTATTGGTTAGTGTAAAGGCATCGTTTACCATTTTATCGAATACATTGGTCCCTAGAGAATCCCTGTAGCTGCCATCAGGTTGCTTTACCTTATACAGCGCTTTACCCCCAATGATTTTGTAACTTAAAAATACCCTGCTATGAAACTGTGGAAAATCAATATTGATCCAGTAAGGATTTTCAGGGTTCGTATCAAAGAAAGTACTATCCTTTACAATTTGCGCATATATGGGATATTCAAAGCTATAGGGAAAACCTTCTTGTTCAAATTTCTGGTATTCCCGTTTGGGTAATTCAATATTATAATAACCTCTTTTTTTTGATACATAGGGGGAGTTGCAGGCTGCAATAAAAAAGCAACAGGCAACAGGCAACAGGCATTCTGCAAGAATACAGGGAAGGTGAAAAATTCTTTTCTGCATGTTTGGAATCTATTAAAAAGGTACAGGGGTTTTAAAATCAGAGCGTTGCGTGGTTCTGTCTTATCATCACTTTTACTTTATCTATCCTGTTTTTATTAATTGCAAGTGGTATAAATGTAAAATCACCACTTATTACCTCTTCATCTACCTGGGGAAACTCACCTGCTATTTCAAGGATAAGGCCGGCCAAAGAATCACTATCACCCCTTACCCGTTCAAATACATCACCAGGCAAACCCATTATTTTGCATACATCATTGATCATGGTTTTTCCTTCAAAAATGAAATTATAGTCATCTATTTTGTTATTACCGCTTTCTTCGTCATCAAATTCGTCCTGGATATCTCCAATGATTTCTTCCATGATATCTTCCAGCGTCACTATTCCGGAGGTGCCGCCAAATTCGTCCACCACTACGGCAAAATGTATGCGCCTGTTCCTGAATTCCTGCAGCAGGTCTTCAATCAGCTTTTGTTCATGCACAAAAAAGGTGGGCCGCATCAAACTATGCCAATCATAATTCTCCACTTTATTGGCATTTACATGCGGCAGCAGATCCTTTGTATGTAACATGCCCTTCAATTCATCCAGGTTATTGCTATACACCGGCAACCTGGAGTAATGAAGTTCCTCTACTTTTTTTACTACGTCTTCAAACGTACTGCTATATTCAATACCACTTACATCAAGGCGGGTACGCATTATTTGCTTCACTGTAGTATCACTGAATTTTCTAATCCCTTTTAGGATTTGTTTCTCCTCCATGGTGGCCTCGTTCTCCGGTAACAGGTCGATTGCATAATCCAACTGGCTATTATCCAGCATGGAAGAATTGTGGGGGGAAAATTTCTTTTCGATGCCATCGCTGAAACCAACCAATCTTTTGCTAAGTCGGTAAAATATACTATTAAAAATCTCAATGATCAATGAGGCGGTTGATGCAAACCAAACTTTATGATGAGTTGCCCAAACTTTGGGAAGCACTTCACCAAAAAGCACCAGCAAAAAAGTAACTGAAAATACTTTGATTAAAAAATTGATCCATTTTGCCAGTTGAAATACTTCCAGCAATCCATCCATCAGTATATTCGATATTAAAATAATTCCAATATTCACAAAACTATTGGCAATCAACATCGCTCCCAACAAAATTTTAGGCTGCTCGAGCAAAGTAACTATCCGCTTAAAAGCAGGCTGTTGCTTTGTTTTAAGCATATTAATATCCTTATAGGTCAATGAAAAAAAAGCTACTTCAGAACCGGCTACTAAAAAAGAAATGGTAAATAATAGTACTGCTAAAAAAATGAGTACTGCAGAAGCCGCAGGCGTAATAGCAAGTAGAGAAAAATGCAAATGACTTGCATAGTCAATAACCGAATGGTAATCCAAAACTATCTGTTTTAGTTAAAAATATTATTTATCAACGCAAAATTTAAATTTCGCAGTTGTTGATTCTATTATCTGTTTCATTAAAAAGGCAACCGCTCAGATCCGCCATCATCTGTAGGGATGTCTCCTAAACCTTCTATCCCATCTACCGGTCCTCCCCCCGCAGTGCCATCACTCCGTTTGTCAAGCATTATCAGGTTATCTCCTACTATTTCGGTTGCAAATTTTTTATTCCCGTCCTTATCTTCCCAACTGCGGGTTTTTAAGCGCCCCTCAATATAAACTAAACTTCCCCTGTGCAAATATTTTTGCGCAAGTTCCGCCAATCCTCTCCATAATACCACCGTATGCCATTCGGTTTGGGATATCAGTTTCCCACTTCTGTCTTTGTATGTTTCAGTGGTTGCCAGCGAAAACTTAGCTACGCCAATATTTCCCTCAAGGAACTGCATATCGGGATCTTTACCTAAATTACCGATCAACATAACCCTGTTTACCCCTCTCATATTGTAAATATTAATGCTATTATTATTGGTTCTGTTTGACTTAAAACAAGTTTAAAGATACATTTTTATCTTTTAAATAGTTACTGATAAATTTAGGAAAAGGCAGTTTTTGTAGCGCCTTTTCGTCCACTGTTTTATAATCCTTTAATTGCAATGGCTCTTTAATTGTTAGTCTGATAAACTGTCCCTGTATGGTTTGGTGGGTCAACAGTTGTTTGTACACACCGGAAATATGTTCCACTTCAAATTTCGTTTTACTAAATAATGTTTTTACTGGCTGAAAATTTTCCAATGCCAGCGGCTCATTTGACTCGATCAAAATAAATTCATAGAGGTTCTCCCAAATATCTTTTGCACTGCGTTTACGTACATATACCATTCCCTCAAAATCAACCACCAGGTAATAAAGCCACCGTGTTTTTTTCGTGATTGATTTTTCTTTTACAGGCAATTGAAGAACAGTGCCTTGCGAATAAGCCACGCATTGGCTTTTTAATAAGCAAGTACTGCAAAGCGGGAGTTGCGGTTTACATACAACGGCACCGAAATCCATTATTGCCTGGTTATAAATTCCGGGCTGGTTCTTATCAAGCAACGTGTTAGCCAACTCATTAAATAATTTTTTACCGATCAGGCTATCAGTGGGTATTGAGATACCAAAAAATCTTGAAAGCACCCGGTATACATTTCCGTCTACAACCGCATAAGGGAGGTTAAATGCAAAAGAACCAATTGCGGCCGCAGTATATGGTCCAATACCTTTCAGGGAGAGTATATCCTCATATTTATCCGGAAACTTACCACCCAACTGATCATTTATAAATTTTGCCGTTGCAATCAGATTTTTACACCTGCTATAATACCCTAATCCCTCCCAAAGTTTAAATATCCTGGTTTCCGATGCCCGGGCCAGGTGCTTTACAGTGGGGAAAGTCTTTACAAAATGATGGTAGTAGTCCAGTCCCTGCTCAACCCTTGTTTGTTGTAAAATAATTTCACTCAACCATATTTTATATGGATCCTTCTCTCCTTTCCACGGCATTTCCCGTTTATTGTCATTCGCATTCCACTTTACCAGTTTTGATACAAAGTATTTTTGATGGTCAATTATTTTCATTTGGCTCCAAATGTCCGTTAAAATATAATCGACGAAGATTTTGTTTTTCCACTTCTGGATTTAGCCGGGGTTATTTATGAATAAGAAAATGAGATTAAGTTGCTATATCAGCCGAGATTTTAACAGGCAGATAGAAATATTCTTCATAAGGCTGACTCCAATAATTTTCGCTATATAAGGCTGTATACAATCAAATGCTACTAAACTGATAATCAGTATATAATATTGCATTTTTCAAAATTTTGTATTATTTTTCCATCAGATACTAAATAAAACTTTTTAGAAATGAGAAAAGCAGACCTAATTTCAGAGATTTCGGACAAAACAGGTATTCCTAAAGTAGATGTTATGTTTACGCTGGAAACGATGTTTAAAGAAATTAAGAATTCCCTTATTGCGGGCGAAAATATTTATATCCGCGGTTTTGGCAGCTTTATTACAAAAAAGCGGGCTGCAAAAATTGGCAGAAATATCAAAAAAAATGTGGCTGTTGAAATCCCGGAACATTATATCCCGGCTTTTAAGCCAGCCAAAGAATTTGTACAGGAGGTGAAGAGTAAAAAGTTACCTGAAAACGACAAGCCACAATAACCTACCTTTACGCCTCAAAATTTTTGTGTGAAGAAACAGCAATTAATCCTTTTAGGCGTAGGGCTATTCATTTTATCATCTTTGTTATTTTTTGGCAAAACTGTTGCTAAAAAAAACCCGGCAGATTCGCATGCTGCCAATACCCCTCCAACAGCACCCGTTTTTAGTATTGAAAAATATGTGCAGGATGCAAAACAAAAACTTACTGTTGACCAGTTGAACTATGTTAACCAGCTTGAAAACAGCATATCAAGAGGCGACGTAAAAGAGCAGCAAATAAAAGTTTATAATCAGCTTGCTGCATTTTGGGATGATTCTGTTCATCAACATGAAATACACAATTTTTATACTTCACAGTCAGCTAAGTTGGTAAATTCTGAAAAAAACCTCACCTTTGCAGCCCGATTGATGTTAGATGAGCTTCGTAAGGAGCAGGATCCGGCAAAAAGAGGATGGAAAGCAGAGCAGGCAATTGAGTTATTTGAAAAGGCTATCACACTGAATCCTGGCAATGACAGCCTGAAAGTAGGCTTGGGTAGTTGCTATATTTTCGGAAAGGGAATGACTGGTGATCCGCAGGAAACTATGAAAGGAATTCAGCAACTGCTTCAGGTAGTTCGCAAAGATTCCATGAATATGCAGGCTCAGTTGGTGTTGGGTATTGGTGGTGTTATTTCAAACCAGTATGATAAGGCAATTGAGCGATTATTGACAGTGGTGAAAAATCAACCTGGCAACCTGGAAGCAATATCCTGGCTGGCTGATGGGTATGCCGCTAAAGATGATAAGGCAAATGCATTAAAATGGTATAGTATAAGTAAGCGATTGGTAAATGATCCCGCCTATAGCAAGGAAGTGGATGAACGTATAAAAATGCTGAAATAGAAATGTTGCGAATCAAAGACAACGTTATTAATTCAGAAAATATTTAATAATTTTTATTTAACAACAAAAAGACTCGGTATGCCTTGTGGTAAAAAAAGAAAACGTCATAAAATTGCAACTCATAAACGTAAAAAACGTTTGAGAAAGAATCGTCATAAGAAGAAATAATTCTCTTTTTATATCAAGGTGCCGGCATCCTCAGGCCGGCACACATTTATCAGCATGTCTAAAGTTTATTTGATTCGATACTTTAATGGCGTGTTGTACGTTATCCTTCCGTGATGTTATGGTCTCTAATTAAAAGTGAATTTTGACAAAGGAATTAATTATAAATGCTGCACCTCAGGGCGTTGAAATAGCCCTATTGGAAGACAAAAAGCTGGTGGAGTTGCACAACGAAAAAGCTGATGCCAACTTTGCCGTGGGAGACCTTTATCTTGGAAAAGTTAAAAAACTGATCCCGGGATTAAATGCGGCCTTTGTGGATGTGGGTTTTGAAAAAGACGCATTTTTACATTATACCGATCTTAGTCCCTATGTGAAGTCGATCCTTAAATTCACCAACATTTCAATTAATGATAAATCCGAAGAGGGTTTTGATTTTGGTAAATTCCAGGTGGAGCCTGAAATAGTTAAAACAGGTAAAATAGCCGAAGTATTAAGTGGCCGCCCCAATGTATTGGTTCAGATATTAAAGGAACCGATTGCAGCAAAGGGTCCGCGTCTAAGTTGCGAGTTGTCGTTACCCGGCAGGTTTGTTGTAATTACTCCCTTCAATGATATAATAGCGGTATCAAGAAAAATCCATTCAAGCGACGAAAGAAAAAGACTGCATAAAATAATTGAAGCGGTAAAGCCTAAAAACTTTGGCGTTATTGTGCGTACAGCAGCGGAAGGTAAGAACACTGCTGAATTACACGAGGATTTGCTTTCGTTAGTTGAAACATGGAAGACGATTCAGTCAAATCTTAAAGAAGCTGTTCCCCCATCAAAAATTCTAAGCGAACAAGGTAAGGCCAATAGCATGCTGCGTGATTTACTAAATGAAGATTTTAACCGAATTGTTGTAAATGATAAAAATATTTTTGCAGATACCAAAACATACATTCAGCGCATAGCTCCGGAAAAAGCGGATATTGTTGCCTACTATAATAATGGGTCACCAATATTCGACAGTTTCGGCATCACCAAACAGGTAAAAGCCGCATTTGGCAAAACAGTTAACCTGCCAAGTGGTGCTTATTTAATCATCGAGCACACTGAGGCGCTGCATGTAATTGATGTAAACAGTGGTTATAAAAGTGTAAGTAACAACCAGGAACAAAATGCCCTGGAAACGAACCTCGAAGCTGCAGAGGAAATTGCACGTCAACTCAGGTTAAGAGATTTGGGCGGGATTATTGTAGTTGATTTCATTGATATGAAATTGATTGAAAACAAGAAACGCCTGGCAGATGCGATGGAGCAATACATGCGATCCGACAGGGCCAAGCATGCTGTGCTACCAATCAGCAAGTTTGGGATTATGCAAATAACCCGGCAACGAATGAAGCCGGAGATGAATATTAACACATCAGAAATTTGTCCAAGTTGTAATGGAAGCGGCAAAATTTCTTCTACACTTATACTGGAAGATGAGATAGAAAAAAACCTGAGTTACCTTATCATGCAAAAACATAAGGGGTTAACAATACAGGTAAATCCTATTTTATTTACGTTCCTTACCAGTGGGTTCATTTCTAAACGTAGAAAATGGAGCTGGAAATACAAGCAAAAAATAAAAGTAATTTCCAATTCAAACTATCACCTTACCGAGTTTCATTTCTTTGATGACAGTGATGAAGAAATAAAATTATAAATTAAAAAAACGCTCCAATATCCGGAGCGTTTTTTTGTACTTCGGCGGGGATTTCAAATCAAACAGCCACAAGAACCGTAGTTTCATTTAATATCCTTTCAAGTTTATTTGCCTTTTTGTCGAGGTGAACATTAGAAATAATAAAAAAACGGACGCAGATTCAGAACTGCTTCCATTTTTATTGGATGACTATCACAAAAACAATTGTTACCCAAAATCAATCCCTGTTCCTGCCTGAATAAATCATAATATAATAAACCAACATCGCAACCGATGATAATGCAGCCACTACATAAGTAAGCGCTGCCCACTTTAATGCATCTTTTGCCTGGTCATATTCCATATTCCTGGCTATATGTGAAGTATCCAACCATTTTAATGCCCTTGCTGACGCATCAAATTCAACCGGTAATGTTACCAGTGTAAATAATGTGGAGACTGCAAAGAGTATTATACCTATTAATAAAATCGTTTGGTTGCCTCCCCCAAACCCCATCATTCCAAGACCCGCAATTATAACCCACTGTGATAAATTGGTACTGATTTGAGTAATAGGTACCAGGCGACTCCGTAGCATTAACATTGAATAAGCAGTTGCATGCTGAACTGCATGGCCACACTCATGGGCCGCCACAGCAGCTGCAGAAACATTCCTTCCTTCATACACATCCGGACTCAGGTTAACCGTCTTTTTTAGGGGATCGTAATGGTCTGACAAAAAGCCCGGAACGGATACTACTTCAACATCGTAAATCCCATTATCCCGCAGCATTTTTACCGCCACTTCCTTTCCGTTTAAACCAGATGACACAGCCGCTTCACTGTACTGTTTGAATTTACTCTTTAGCCTGAATTGCACCAGCATTCCTATTAGCATGAATAGAACAGAAATAGCCATTATACCTATTGTCATATTATATGTTTTTCAGATTATTTTACAAAAAACATTCCTTTCCGATTTACATGACAAATTTGCAAAATGTACATTAGCCGTTTCTACAGCAGAGCTCATAAAAACAGGAGCAACTATAATAGAAGGGGGCAATGAATCGGTTTACAAAAGAAAAGGCCTCCTGTAAAGGAAGCCTTTATTAAAAATGATCTGTTGAAATCTATAGCTTTTGCAACTTGCCGTTGAAATTTATTTCTTCATTGTAAACAGTTACATAATAAACTCCTGCACCCAATGTTGGCAAACTATTCATTACTAACGAATTATTTCCTTTTATTACATTGATGACTTTAGAATAAACCAGGTTACCTGCGCTATTCTGAATTCTTATAGTAGCTGTAGCCGTTTTATTAGCACCAAAAGAAACGGTAAAATTATTTGTAAATGGATTAGGAAACACCTCGAAACTGGTTTTAGCTGCAAGGTTAAGTTTTAAAATTGAGGAGAAAGTTGCTTTCCCGTCAATATCAATTTGTTTCAAGCGATAATAAACATGATTACCAGCATTGCCGGTGATATTATCCAGGTAACTGTAGTTTTTGATTGTATTACTGTTACCGGCACTTTTAATGCTACCCACTTTTTCGAAATCCTGGCCATCAGTACTTCTGAATAATTCAAACCGGTCGCTGTTCAATTCCTGGCTTGTTTGCCAATCCAATATAGCCTTGCCCGCAGCATAGCGTCCGGTAAAGGAAGTTAACTGAACAGGAAGGGGGCCGCAATCTGCAACAAGTAGCGTATAATCATTAAAATAAATACATGCAGGGTTAGAAAGACCAGGCTGTGATGTAGATACTGCCAATCGGTATTTATAACCATTCATAGAGGACGTAACATTATTCAACGTATTCGTTAATGTATAGGAATTGCCCACGTATGTTGCCTGGCTACCGTTTGTAGTATTGTTAAAGGTAATACCACCATCGGTACTCACTTGCCATTTATACCATGTATTGGCCTGGGTATTGTCTGAAACTACATAATTGATTACAATATTACTGCCTGAGCAACTAGAAGAGGATGACGGTCCGTTAACCGCAATTTGAGATTCGCAAACATTGAATGAAATATCATCCAGGCCCAAATCATTGCCTCCCGCCGCGGAAGTTGCATTAATAACCTCCAGGTTCATTAGATCAGCCGTTGCGACAAAAGATCCAGAAACCTTAACCCAGGTAGGAGTATTAGTATATGGAATCAGGCCAGAATTTGCAATGACAGTTCCATTTACTCTAAAAGAAATATTTGGTTGCGCCCCCTCTTTTGCATAGCTGCTGGTTGCAGGAAGTAAATTAATTACCCAGGCAGAAAACTCATAAGTAGCGCCAATGCATACCGGGATTGATTTGATTTTATAAAATACCGGGCTGAGGTTTGTATTGGGTGCTCCATTCACAGCCAGAAAATAACCGCCATCACCTGTGTGTTCCTTGCCCCTCCAGTCACCTTTGATACAATTTCCACCATTATTATCCCCAATCGTTTTTAGCACAGAATACCTGAACTCCTGGGTGAGGCCTGTACTTAAGGAAGAGTAAGTGTAATCAGAGCAAGGAATAGCTGTACCGGCAACAGCGCAACCTGACAATGCATTTCCTATATTTCCAGCAGGGTTAAATGTGTTTGATCCGGAAGATATACAGGCGGATGCACCGGTATTTTCTGTTATAAACGGAGCGCTGAACGTGCCTTTTGCACCTAGTAAATTAGGTCCTTTTACACCATTGCATTGTGCGTTGGTCGTTTGGTAACTGTACATAGATATTACAGCCATGATAATTGAGTAGAACTTTTTCATTCCTTTGTGGTTTAAATTTTTAAAAATTGAAGCAAGCGGAAATGCAAAAGATATACTGGATTAATAATAGTGGCTTAGCATAAAATGCTAGAATAATGCTACTTAATAAAAATGATGGATTATTGACTTTCTAAGTGGATATTAGGGTTTCAGATTAACTTCCCAGATCGTGACGCCAGGTAAAGAGGTGAGGCAAATTTATACATCTTTTTTGAATCACCAAATATTTTTTTAATTGGTCCGTGAAAATATCTCCTGCACTCCGGTAATTGACTTTCCTGAACAAAACTGATTTTAATCAAGATGATTGACCCTGGCGATAAATTACATTGCGTTCATTTTTTGAACGAACCCCGACACACCTGGTTAATACAACTCCAAAAATTTCAAACTAACTTTTAATTTAATTTGACTCCAAAGTATTGATTGATTAGAAGCACCTGTCAGATTACTGTAGCTGATTGCATTATTAAATTAATGGAACATTAAAAAAATAACTGATTATAATAAATATAGCATGCATCAACGCTTTCAACACCGCCGTTTTCAATTTTATTGGTCGGTACTTTACTAAATGGAATACCTATATTGGCCTGATAAAGAAAGAAAAGGGATGAATGGAATAGCGGGCAGGGATGTAAAACTTCAAAATCACGCATCTCAAAACAATCAAATTCAGATGAGGTTATTTTACAGTACCATATATGAGCATTATATCCAGGCACAAAATGAATTGCAAAATAAAGCCCGTTTAAACTCAAACAAAATTTTGCTAAAGTTCATTTGTTATTTATATTTGTCTATTAAAATTGTGGACTATTATTTAACTGCACCACTCACATGAAATCGAATACCGGTTTTTTGATAGCAATCATCAGAGGCTTGCCTGCATATTGTTATCAAAATCTTGTTGATTGAAGTATAGTTAAAAAGCGAATCTTTAGTAATAAATTCTATCGCCCTTATTTATTTCTATAATCAAATTTATTTGGCAGGCAAAAAAAATGATCAACTCATGCGGTCAATGTCTTTTACTTTAGCAGTATTGCTAAACGGCTTAAAAACCGAATTCCTTCTTTGCCCACGCAGGGCAGTTAAACCATTTAAAATATTTAAACAGTATATCAATTAAACTAAACAATTATGAGCCATCCACTTCATTTCGACACCTTACAATTACATGCGGGCCAGCAAATAGATCCCACCACCAATTCAAGGGCAGTGCCTATTTACCAAACGACCTCTTACGGGTTTAAAAGCAACGAACATGCAGCTAACCTTTTCGGTTTAAAAGAATTTGGCAACATCTATACCCGTATCATGAACCCAACAACGGATGTTTTTGAACAACGTATGGCTGCATTGGAAGGCGGTGTAGCTGCATTGGCAACTGCTTCGGGGCAGGCAGCGCAGTTTTTGGCACTTAACAATATTTTACAGGCAGGTGATAATTTTGTGAGTACTACATTTTTGTACGGCGGCACCTATAACCAGTTTAAAGTTGCCTTTAAAAGACTGGGTATTGACGTTCGTTTTGCAGATGGTGATAATGTGGAGAGCTTTGTAAAACACATTGATAAAAATACAAAAGCAATTTATTTGGAAACAATCGGTAATCCCAGGTTAAATATTCCGGATTTTGAAAAATTTGCCGCACTGGCTAAAGAATATGATTTGCCACTGATTGTTGATAATACGTTTGGGGCGGGTGGTTATCTTTTCCGCCCTTTAGAGCATGGGGCCAATATTGTAGTTGAGTCTGCTACCAAGTGGATTGGGGGACATGGCACCAGTATCGGTGGCGTTATTATAGACGGAGGTAATTACAATTGGGGCAATGGTAAATTTCCGCAGTTTACGGAGCCAAGTGAAGGGTACCATGGATTAAAATTCTGGGAAGTTTTTGGCGAAGGCAATCCGCTCGGATTACCAAATATAGCATTCGCCATCAGGGCAAGGGTAGAAGGGTTACGTGATTTTGGTTCTTCTCAAAGTCCGTTCAATTCATTCCTTTTGTTGCAAGGCCTCGAAACATTGAGCCTGCGTGTACAGCGCCATGCAGACAATGCGCTGGCACTGGCAGAATGGCTTCAGCAACATCCGGCGGTGGATTTTGTGGAGTATCCCGGATTAGCAGATAACCCTTACCATGCACTGGCAAAAAAATACCTGCCAAAGGGCTTTGGTGGTGTGTTAAATTTTGGTGTAAAGGGAGGAAAAGACAATGCCGGCAAATTCATCAATTCATTGAAGCTGGTTAGTCATCTTGCAAATGTAGGAGATGCCAAAACACTGGCCATCCATCCCGCTTCCACCACCCATGAGCAACTAAGTGAAGAAGAACAAATAGTAGCCGGTGTAATGCCCAACCAGGTACGCATCAGTGTTGGTATCGAACATATTGAAGACATTAAAGCGGATTTTGAACAAGCTTTTACCACTGTTTTTGAGGGTGAACTGGTTGCATAGATTAAATAAATTTTTACAGGAGTTACGTTTTACAGTTTTCGAATTGTAAACGAAACTCCTGTTTTATATTCATCTTAAAACAGCATCCCTCGTTTATTAATATGAGGATGAATCTCCCACAATTTTTCGTTGATTCTTTTAACGATACTAACATCGCTGCTTTTAAAACGAGTATGAACTCCGCAATGCGGATTCGATGGTTAAGTTGATGAATGCAGATTTAAAACCAACACCCGCCGATAGGGCTTCATGCTGCAAGACCTGGTAAGACTTTAACTATTTTACTAAATGTTCAACACAACCATTAAAGTATAAAACATAATTTTGCAATCACACTTAAACAGATCACACGCTGCATTATGTATCAACATAAGCATTGATTACGAAACCGCAATATGGCAAAAACATTTACAAATACGACACCCTTTACATTAGAGTCCGGCATTACCTTATTCCAGTACCATCTTGCATACACAACTTATGGCAACCTTAATGAGGAGAGGGATAATGTTGTATGGATTTTTCATGCGCTGACTGCCAATTCTGAACCAGCAGAATGGTGGCCAGGCCTAACCGGGGATGGGAAACTATTTAACCCGGCAACCCATTTTATCGTTTGTGTAAATATACCTGGAAGTTGTTACGGGAGCATTGGACCCCTGGATATTAATCCTGAAACCAAACAACCCTGGTTACATGATTTCCCTTTCTTTACTACACGTGATATGATTCGGGCATATCAGCCGTTGAGGGCATTTTTAGGAATTCAAACTATTCATATTGGTATTGGAGGATCAATGGGAGGCCATCAGTTATTAGAATGGGCTATTGAAGAACCGGCTCTTTTCAGGCACATCATTTTACTGGCAACCAACGCGTATCACTCGCCCTGGGGAATTGCCTTTAACGCCACGCAACGGCATGCCATTGAATCAGATCCAACCTGGAATGAAAAGAATGAAAAAGCCGGCATACAGGGAATGATGGTTGCAAGAGAAATCGCCTTGTTATCTTACCGCAATTACCATACTTACGGACTTAGCCAGGCAGAAGAAACAACCGATAAAACCGCTGGATTTAAAAGTGAATCCTACCAGCAATACCAGGGAATAAAACTGGCAAGGCGATTTAATGCATTCAGCTATTATGCATTAAGCAAAAGCATGGATGCGCATAATGTTGGCCGGCTTAGAGGGGGCGTAGAAAAAGCCCTGCAAAGGGTAAAAGCAAAAACCCTGGTTGTCAGTATCAGTTCAGATATTTTGTTCCCGCCTGCGGAACAGGAATTTATTTCAAATCAAGTACCGGATGCCAGGTACAAGGCCATCGATTCAACTTACGGACATGATGGATTTTTGTTAGAGTTTGATCAGATCAGCATGGCCATTAAAGAATGGATGATGCCTGGTTCGACTGGTGAGCAACCAGGTCACCCAATAGATTTACTGTGACAGGTTTAATTTAAAGAAACCATCATTACCCGCTGCCTTGCTTTTCAACATGTAAAGCGATACCCGGCTCCCATACCTTTAAGAGAAGTGTAAAAAGATAAAAATAAAAAGCAGGAAAATATTTTTATCTTCATAATCACTAAACCTCCCAAAAATGGATACACAAAACTTAATGGGCAACGAATCTACGCCAACCTACATGCCGAGTTCTGATGAAAAAACCTTCGCTATATTGGCCCATGTCCTTACGATCGTATCTTCCTTCATTGCTCCACTCATTATTTACCTGGTAAAAAAAGATGAGTCGCCGTATGTGGCCGAACATGCTAAAGAAGCATTGAATTTTCAAATCACTATGTTTATTTTATACATCATCTCTTTCATCTTAATCTTTATATTGATTGGTATTTTATTCATCTGGTTATTGTCTGTTGCCAACCTGGTACTGATTATTGTTGCCACTATTAAAGCCAGTGAAAATAAAATGTACCGCTATCCATTTAATTTAAGACTGATTAAATAAGTGAAACCTGTTTTCTGCTTTGCTCCACTAAAACTCATTTAATCTTGGTCTGGCAGCATTATTAATTACCACTTGTTTATTAAGCAGCAAATATTAATGCCTGAACTATAATCCGGAGTAGTCAAAAAAATGCCCGTCACAAAATCATGACGGGCATTTTGAAGTAATAAGGGTATTTATTTTCTTGGAAATTCCAGCGCTGCCTGTGCGGCTGCCAACCTTGCGATAGGCACGCGGAATGGAGAACAACTCACATAGTTCATACCAATACGGTGACAGAATTTAACACTCTCGGCATCGCCGCCATGTTCGCCACAGATCCCAACTTTTAGTTTTGGTTTGGTAATGCGGCCTCTTTCCGTGCCAAATTTTATCAGCTCACCTACTCCTTCCTGGTCAATCGTTTGGAAGGGATCATCTTCCAGTATTTTCTGATCGAGGTAATTTGGTAAAAAACCACCAATATCATCCCGACTGAAACCAAAGCTCATTTGTGTAAGATCGTTGGTACCAAAACTGAAAAAATCTGCTACGGTAGCCATCTGTTCTGCTTTCAATGCAGCCCTTGGTATTTCTATCATGGTGCCATAGAGGTAAGGTATTTTTTTCAATTTGGTTTTCTCCAGCACTTCTTTGTATACCCTGTCAACAATTGCTTTCTGGTGAATCAATTCATTTACCGTGCAGGTAACCGGTACCATAATTTCGGGGAAGGCCTGTTTGCCTGATTTCAATATTTCTGCAGTGGCTTCAAAAATTGCCCTGATCTGCATCTCGGTTATTTCAGGATAACTAACGCCCAGTCTTACACCACGGTGTCCAAGCATCGGATTGTTTTCATGCAAAGCCAGCACCCTTCTTCTTAATATGCTCATGCTGATGCCGAGTTCTTTGCTCAACTGGTGTAATTTTTCAGTATCGTGTGGCACAAACTCATGCAGGGGCGGATCCAGTAAACGCATGGTTACAGGAAGACCGTTCATAGTAAGTAAAGTAGCCTTCACATCTTTCTTTACATACTTTGCCAATTCATTCAGCGCCACTCTTCTCTCCTTCTCTGTTTTACTTACAATCATTTTACGCAACAGGAACAATGGCTCTTCACTTCCTTCGCCATAAAACATATGTTCGGTACGGAACAAACCAATACCTTCAGCACCAAATTTCAACCCCTGTGCTGCATCACCAGGTGTTTCCGCATTGGTTCTAACACCCATTACCTTGGTTTTATCTACCAGTTTCATCAGGTTCTTATAAGCCTGGTTCTCATCAAGATCAACATCTACCAATGCCATACTTCCCAAATACACCAGGCCCTTGGTACCATCCAGGCTTAACCAATCACCCTCCTTTATATAAGTACCATCATTGGCTTTAAATGATTTGGTTTCGCCATGTATTTCAATATCGGTGCAACCTACAATACAACATTTACCCCAGCCTCTTGCAACCAGTGCGGCATGCGATGTCATACCGCCCTTGGTAGTAAGTATCGCCTGCGATTTGTGCATTCCGTCCACATCCTCCGGCGAAGTTTCTTCTCTTACTAAAATTACTTTCTCGCCTTTGGCTGCCCACTCCACTGCATCATTGGAAGAAAACACCACCCTTCCCTTTGCCCCACCCGGACCAGCAGGTAACCCTTTTGCAATTGGCCTGGTAACTTTTTGAATTTCAGGATCCAGCATTGGCAGCAACAGTTCCACCAACTGGTTAGGAGCCACTCTCATCACAGCAGTTTTTGCATCAATCATTTTTGAATTGTACATATCGCTTGCAATTCTTACAGCAGCAATACCATTGCGTTTACCTATGCGGCATTGCAGCATATACAATGTACCTTTTTCAATGGTAAATTCAATATCCTGCATGTCCTTGTAATGCACTTCCAGCCTTCTTTGTATATCAAACAATTCTTTATACGCAACCGGCATGGTTTCCTCCAGTGTTGGCAAATGTTTACTCTGATCGTTTTTCGAATAGTCGTTCACAGGTGCCGGGGTTCTGATACCCGCAACCACATCTTCGCCCTGTGCATTTACTAAATATTCACCATAAAATTTATTTTCTCCATTACCGGGATTTCTTGTAAAGGCTACACCGGTAGCGCTTGTATCGCCCATGTTTCCAAAAACCATGGCTTGCACATTTACGGCAGTACCCCATTCGTCAGGAATTTTTTCGATGCGGCGATATTCGATGGCACGTTTTCCCATCCAACTGCTGAATACAGCACCAATACTTCCCCATAATTGTTCGTTTGGATCTTCGGGAAATGGTTTACCCAATACTTTAATTATAGTAGCTTTAAAATCTTTCACAAGGGCTTTTAATTCCCCGATGGTAATATCTGTATCAAATTTATACCCTTGCTTTTGTTTTACTTTTTCGAGTTTTTCATCCAGCACCTTCCGTATACCTTTGCCACCTTTTGGCTCCAGACCGCCGGCTTTTTCCATCACCACATCTGCATACATCATAATCAGTCGGCGGTAAGCATCATAAGCAAAACGGGCGTCACCGGATTGTTTGATAACCCCTTCAATGGTCTTTTCATTTAAGCCGATATCCAACACCGTTTCCATCATTCCCGGCATAGATTTTCTTGCACCGGAACGAACAGAAACCAATAATGGGTTGTTTACATCCCCAAATTTTTTACCCATTTCCTTTTCTACAGCAGCCAATGCCTTTTGCGTCTGGGCCTGCAGTTCGGCAGGATATTTCTTTTTATTTTTATAATAATGCGTACATACTTCGGTGGTTATAGTATAACCCGGGGGAACCGGTAACCGTAGTTTTGGATGACCTGCCATTTCAGCCAGGTTTGCTCCTTTACCACCCAATAAATTTTTCATGGATTCATTTCCGTCTGCTTTTCCGCCGCCAAAATAATAGACAAATTTGGTAGTTCTTTTTGCTTGTGCCATATATGAAATTTAGTTTAAAAATTGATGCATTTAAATACGCCTGGCAGATAGTTATGGTGCGAAAAAGGTAGGTACTACAATCGTTAAACGGGCCATAGAATATAAGCTGGATGTATTGCGAAAGAACGAACCCTTATTGAATTTTGCTATCAGAATTATAATCAACAATTCAACGGCGTGCTTTCGTTTAATTATAAAAATTTTGAGACAAAGCGTTTGAAACCACTTTAAACTCTCCATCCTTCCGTACTATCTGGTAGCAATTGTTAATAGCCCTGATATTTGGATTGGATAAATGTTTTTCGTTGTAAGGTGCCAGCATGTCTGCTTCGGCAATTACCTTTCCCGTTGCATCTACAATGCGGGTAAAAACCCTGTACTGAAAATGCCATGGACTCAGTTGATCGGTTAAATCATCGGAATTATAGGAATCATTGAACCCTTCAAATATGAGTTCGGTTGAATGACTGATATGCTGTATCAGGTTCTCTGAAATATTAATGTATACATCCATTTCAGGGTCATCATGTACAATCCCACTATCCCATACCGTTTCCCCGTTCAAAAAAATCACCAGCCTGTTGTTTACATGTTTTACATTGATCCAATACTCCTTTTTCATTTTATTTAAAGTTTAATCGTGGTAAAATTGCTTCTTATTTAAGTGCATAAAATTAATCTGCAAATGGAATGCTATTCGTGATTTAAATCATCTTCCTGTATGATATTTACATTTGCTTTACCTGCATATAGCAAACCCAATAAGAACTTTCAAAACTTCCGGAGAACATATTGCTGTGAAGCCAATCACTGATTATTGTACATAACCCAAAAAAAACTGGTGTAGTTTGAATCTACTTTCTGCAAAATATAAGCCGCCCGTCTTTAGGCAGTATATAGAGGGATACCGGCTCTTTATCAGCCCGTTTCAAAAGCCTGCTTTATTCAATTTTATTCTGATTAGTAGTTGCTGGAAGTTTCGCCAAAAATGTAGTCGGGGCAGGTCTGTTGGTAAAACCGTTTTTGCGAAATAAAAAATGTTCAAATGGCGAATATATATCAAAGGCAAAAAAAGGCAACCTATAACAGCTATACAGCAGTCTGTTTTGGAGAAGGAAGCCGGATATCCTAAGGAATTCATTGAACGATTACAGGAATGAGGAGCGCCCATTACCAGACATAATTAAACAACTGAAGAATTAAAAAACAGGTTCGTGGAAAAAATAATGCTCAATATTGATTGAATTATTCAACGATACACTTTAATACCTTTCGCCAGGTACTGGCTCCAAAAACGGCTGTACGCATGCACGCTGTCTGTGATATTACCGGCGGCTCCATATACAGGGTGTCCTACATTCACCCATTCAAAAATACCTCCGTACAGGTTTTTCACATACATGAATCCGGCCTTTTTCATTTTCAGCACTATATCCTCACTTCGCTTGCCGATTGAGCAGTACACAATGATCAGTTTGTTTTTGGGGATATCTGCAATTTTTTTAAAAGCAAAATCCTTATCGCCTACATGCCTGGCATGTTGAATATGGCTTACGTTATATTCATTGATTTCCCTTGCATCTAAAAATAAATAATTGACGCGATTGCTGAAGGCTTCTTCAATAGTAATGGAAGGGGTACTTTTATTTAATAACAGTTTCAGCGTAAAATTAAACCCATTGCTTTTTACCTGGGAATAAGTGTATATGGGAATGATCATGCTAAAAGAAAACAGGAATGGGATTAACCGCCAGGTATATTTTTTATAGTTTTGATAAGAAGCAAATTTATTCAACAGCATCTTTTCTTCCCGGTAAAGCTTGATAATTAATACCATTATCAACGCAATATAAATTGCAACCCTCATCCAGGTAAAATGGTTAATCAACAATCCGGCACAGCCAAGTAAAACAGCCGTGTACATTGGGTGACGGATAAAATGATAGGGGCCGCCGGTAATCAATATTGCATCCACGTCGGGTTCTGGTAAAATCCTCAGTTTACTTTTTTGCATGGCCACTATTGCCCATACCGCTAAAAAGAATGCTAATAAAATAATAATTGCAGCAACGAAGTGTATTTGCTGTAATGCATTATCCACAAACAATAAGCCTATGAATAAAAACTGAAGGCCAACAAGTAGTGTTGATTTTATCCGATGAGGCAACTGAGTATTTTAGATAACAAGTTCGGCAAATATTATTGCCTGCAATAATAAATTATTTTGGTTTGGAAGCAGTAAACACCCTGGATAAATTAAAACCGAAACGAACTTCACCCTTTCCCCAGCTATTTGTTGTACTGGTAATAAATGCTTTTTCATTCATACCGGTAGCATTTGAAAAATGCAACTGGAATACGTGCCCACCGGTTTCAATATCAAAGCCAATGGATAACGGATCTTTATAAATGGTTTTATCCAGCCCCTTCACCACATAATGGTAGTCCACTACAAAAGCTGTTCTTTTGGATATTTTAATACGCCCCCCTACTCCCATTGCATATACATTGTTTGCCTCTGAAGCCAGCGCAACCAGGTTACGATGAACAAATGTTGGCGCCAGTTGCAGGCTGAATTTATCATTGAATTTTCTGCCAATGATGACTTCATTATAAAACGCCATCCTGCTGGTGATAAAATTTTTACGTGTGGGGTCTGCCCAGGGGACCGTAGTGTAAGTCATGCCTGATATCAATACTACTGAAACCGGTGATGGCCAACTTCCCCCTTTCGCCTGCCATATGGGACGGAACTTAATGAACCCATCCCATTCTTTTCCAACATTACTTCGGCCAATGCCGACAGTGAGACTTTTGCCAACTCCGTAATCAAAGCCAAAGCGCATGCTGGCCTGGTCGAGGCCAAAAAGATTATTAAAGCCGGAATTGGCGAGTCCGAAGCGATGTAAAATCCTTACATCCATTACTCCTTTGCCAATGAATTCCATAGAATGCCCGTTTACCACCCGGGATGATTTAAAGGCATTGGTAAGATACTCCTTTTGCTTTTCCTCCTTTTTTTCTATCAACGACAACAGGTCGTCGTTCTGTGCAAATACGAAAGCTGAGTTACAAATTAACAGTATGAAAAACAGGAGACGCATAAATTTCTGTTATTAGGCTGGATTATTTTAAAATGGCATTATTGCAACTTACTTTTATGATAGCCGTTTTAGCAATTTTATCTTTTACCAACCCGGGTATTACAATTTTATAGTCGTCCAGTACCACGGAAAATTCAGCAGTAGATAGAATATTTTCGCCATTCACCTTAAATATGCCGCCTGTTTCAATTTCCCTTTTTACGCCGTGAATTTCCAATATACCTTTTACACTAAAAGGGTAAGCCCCATCTTTTTGAAAATTGATTTTATCGAGGTTGACTATTTTTCCTTTAAAAGTTGATTTGGGATATTTATCACTCTCCATGTAATTCTCATTAAAGTGCTCCTGCATCAATACCCGCTTAAACTCAAACCCTTTTACCAGTAATGCGAATTCAACCTGGCCCGTAACAGCATCAAAAATACAGGTAGCCGATTTATTGATTGCATCAATATCTTCCATAGCAGTACCTGCTTTGAAAGACACTGCGCCTGCCTTGGTAAAATATCTTTTTTGCGCAAAAGAACTTTGCGCCACAAGAAATACACTTATAATTAAAATATTTTTTTTCATTTTTTTACTTTTCAGTTACTCGTCAATGCTGCATTTGTTTAATACAACATCCATTAATTTCCCGGTACAAACCCCTTTGACGGTTAAGGTAGTACCGGGTTTCAATTTTGTTACCGATGCCATTTCATCACTGTAAAAACTACAGGTAACCGCAGCCATCGGATCACCACTATCCAGTGTAACGGTTGCCTGCCCGGTTGCCGTATCTAATTTTATATCCGTTATCTTTCCTTTTACTGCAATTACTTTATCGACGTATTTTTTACCGGCGGCAGTTTCATCCGAATTAAAAGCTGCTACCAAATCCACTGCAGTAAGTGAATAGCTGGCAGTTGATTTCCGGGTATCCGCCGGCTTTTTATTGTACAGGTAGAACCCGTATCCCGCTGCGGCAAGCGCCATCATCAAAACGGCCCATACTATTTTTTTCCGTTGTTTCATTTGAAAATAGATTTAATTATTAGGCGCTCCCGATTCGATCCAACATTTAATTATAGCTATTTCTGCCGGCAGTAACGGTCCCGCAGATGGCATCGTTTTTTCAACCACACTGCGCTGTTTAATTCTTGCAGCCAATGCGGCGACCTGGGCATGAGTTTCCAGTACGGCACCTCCTGAAGCACTCGCGGCATTGTGGCAACCGGCGGTGGCACATTTATTTTGAATAATTATTTTCACATCAGTACTAAATTTAGAACTTACTGTGGCACAGCTAACGGTAGCGCTACCTCCATACAGTAATTCTTCTTTGTCGTAATAACAACCTTGTGCAGCAATAATGATTACGAACATACAAAGGATACAAATTATACAAACAGGTGAACGCATATTGGAGTGCTGTTTTTAATTTAATTTTTTAGTTATTGGGTGTACCGGCAGCTATCCATTTTTTTACCTGGCTAACCTGGCAATCTGATAATTTACTGCCCCCCTGTGGCATGGCTATAAAACCGGCAGCGTGCGAAATAGTTCCCGCCAGCTTTCCGTTAATTGCCTGAACCCTGGTACTTGCATAAGTACTCAGATCAATGCCACCTCCCAGCGAAGCCGGGTTATGACATCCTTTACAAAAAGTATTGATGGTGACTGATACCGTTGCAGCATAAGTAAAGGAACTGGTATCACAACCGCCTGTACACTGGTTATTGAATGCGCCCTGGTTGATCCACTTCAGGATGGTTGACTTTTGTGCAGCCGTTAAAGGCGACATGGGTGCAGGGGGCATACGGTCGTCATTTGTTTTTACAATCACTTCGTACAACTTACTGTCGCCTCCATTAAAGGGTTTTACATAGGTTCTGATTTTACTGTAGCTGGTTAGTTCCACCCCTTCTTTATGGGTGATTGCATCGTGGCAACCGGCAGTGGCGCAATTTGAATTGATCAGTGGCAATACTTCGTTTGCAAAATACACCGAATCAGGACTGCAATTGCTGGATTGTGTAGGCGTTCCATTTCCCCCCGGGACAATGCTTACACCGGGAATTTCATGTTTGCAGTTGATTGCCAGCAAGCCAATGCCGGATAATAACAAATACAACACTATTATTTTATTCCTATTCATTTAAACCTGGTTTTTAGAATGCATATAAAACTGCAATTTTATGACTCAATAATAGTGCTTAATCCATCATAAGCATTTCAGAAAATACTGACTGGTAAAAAATGAATGCTGAACAGGATTATTAGACAATTAAACAGGATTTTGTTTTCTGTATATATACCTATTGTAAATGTTGAAATCTTTCGTTCAGGATATACACGGAATAAAAAGTGTGTAGTACCAATGCCAGTCATAAAATTACCGGTTCCAGAAGTAAGCTGATTTACTCCCTGTTTTACCTTCAGTTTTTAATTATCGGATTTTAAAACGGGTTGATCCTGTTATAGGAATTTTCACTTTCTAAAACGAAAAAACAGTCATGGAACTGGCAAAACCGCTCAGTATTTATCAACCGGGTTAAATTATAGATATACAGATCACGCTCCATTACCCTTATCATTTTATTTTTTCAGCGTTACGGTTTGCACCTTTGTATCCTCTCCCTTCTTTACAATGATATTGGAAATTACCGTATCAAGATAAGGAAGTGTTGCAGCGAATTTGATTGTATAGGCACCTTCCTTCAACCCCATAATTTTATACTCACCTTCACTTCCGGGGATTGCATAAGCTGTATCCGTTGAATTGTAAATAGTGACCATCGCCTTTGCATCTTTGGGAAGTATCTTTCCCTCAACAGAACCGGTACTGCGCCCGGAATAAGCCTTTATCTCCGGCTTGAGGCAGTAGCCGCCATTTTTATTTTTTATTGACCTGGCAACATCAAAATCTATTCTCATCACAATTGCACCCCCGGCAATGGTATCAATAGAGTTGGCTCCCACTTTAACATAAACGTATGGTTTACCTTCACAAATTGTTAACGGGAAATTTGTACCGGCATCTGTCCAAACGGTACTATTGCTTCCCAACGTTATACGGATCTTGCTGATTCTTCCCTTCCACGAACTCCCATTGGCCAATAGCGTATCTGCGCCATTGCGAAGCCGGAGCAGATCATACAAACCGGGTGTGATATTTAATGTATCCCATTTTCCATAGCCGTCATGGCCACGGTGGTCATCATCGCTGTCATCATCGCCATCATAATAATGATCGTCGTGATGAGATGCGCCGGTGTCTGTTTTCACTTCCACCCGCTGAATATCCACCAATACTTTAAAATAACGGGCAGGGTCATCATTCATGTAGATAGATACATTTTGTTTGCCGGCCGTGGTGACGGCACTATTTGCCGGGGCGTCCTTTTGGCAGGATGTAAAAAGCAGGCCGGTTGCAAAAAGCAGGACCGCGATTATTGTAATGAGCTTATTCGTTTTCATAATATTATGTTTTATGAAAACAATATTACTGTTTTGCAAAACACGCAAAAAAGGTAAAGTGCGGGGCTGTAAATAAATGCTGCTGAACAGGATTTAGAATGAACTGAACAGGAAGTTAAATTTCGCCGAGCAGCCATTTTTTAAACTGCGGAGTACGTTCAAAGCTGGTGATGGTTTCATATGAAGTAGATGGATCAAGTGTAAGTTCAATGCGTTGTTTACTGGCGGGTACCATTTTCACGATCGCCTTTAGCTGCACAATAAACTGACGGTTGATGCGAAAAAAAAGTTTAGGATTCAGCATCTTTTCAAAGCTTTCAAGGGTACTATCCATTGAGTATTTCTGCTTGTCAAAAGTTACAATATACACCGTCTTGTTTTCTGTATACAGGTAGGCGATCTCACTATCCTGGATTAATTTTATTTGTGATCCTACATGAATAATAAACCTTTCCTGGTATTGCCTTGGAGCAGATGAATAACCTGCGTCGTTTTTTATAACACCCCCTGATCTTTTCAACTGATTGTAATTGTAATCATACCGTTGAATCGCTTCTTTCAATTCCTGCTTCTTAACTGGTTTCAGCAGGTAGTGCAACCCTTCTGCCTTGAAGGCATCAATCGCATAGGTATTATATGCACTTATAAAAATAACCGGCACTTTTTTCTCCAGTTGCCTGAAGATTTCAAAACTAAGTCCATCTGACAATTGCACATCAGATAAAATCAAATCGGGATATTCATTTTCATTCAGCCATTGGATTGTTTGCCTGATACTCTTACACCTGCCTACTACCTGTTTTTCAGGAGCCACTTCACAGATCAGCTTTTCGAGCCGTTCTGTAGCATTGGGTTCATCTTCTATTATCAGGATTCGCATTGGGCTATAGTTTTAAAGGTATAATTACATTGAATTCCTTGTCAGTTTGCACCACCTTCACTTCGCAGTCAGTTAGTAAGCGCACACGTTGCTGAATATTTTTCAATCCAATCCCTGCCGACTTTACGGTGCGTTCCTGCTTATTAATATTGTTGCTTACAATCAGAAAAGATTGTGCCGATTCAATTTTAATAACCAACAAATTATTTTCATCTACTGCATTGTGCTTGAGGGCATTTTCTGACAGTAACTGTAAGGTAAGCGGAGGAATCCCTGCTTTCCTGTGCTCATCTGAAATATGAAGGTTTAGCTGCAGGTTATTGCTAAATCGCTTTTGCTGCAGGTAAATATAATTTTCCAACAGGCTAACTTCTTCCTCCACCGTTACCATTTCCTTATCCTGCAACATTACCAATTCCCTGTAAAAATCGGATAGCTTTTCCGCAAATTCCATTGCCAGGTGCTTGTCCTTATCAATAATATTCATCAGCGTGTTAAAGCTATTGAATAGAAAATGGGGATTGAGTTGATTCCTCAACACATCTAATTGGGCAACTAATTTTTGTTTCTCTTTTTCCTGTTCATATCGAACGAGCCTTATCCTGATATGCAGAAAGTAAAAAACCAATAAGCCAAAAACCAATAAGGCCAATAAGTAAAACCAGGTGGTTTTCCAGAAAGGTTTATGAATGAAAAAAGAATAGGTTAAAACTGTCGAATACCTGAAGTCTTCATTTACTGCCGCTTTCACTTTAAATACATAAGGGCCCGGCGGCAAATTAGGAAAGGTGGTGTTATGGTCCCTGGTGCTGATCCAGTCTTTACTGTATCCCTCCAGTTGGTACTGGTAATTGACTGCCTCGGGGTTGATGTACCACAATCCTGCATAATCAAAAGTGATATGATTTTCTGCATTGGTAAATTCATTTTTTGCCTGGTGAGGAATAGGATTAAAAAAAATGCCTACACTGTTCATCACTATTTCGGGAAACTGGCTGAACGTTGTATCCGGGGAATAATATTGTATAATTTTATCCGTAGCGCCAACAAGGATTGCATCCGACCTTGTTCTGCAATATGCATTTAACTGCGGGTTGATATTTTCAAAACCACTTTCAATACCATAAAAAATAAAGTATTCTTTTTTAATGTCGAACAGTTCAAGTCCGTCCGGGTGGGCCAGCAACAGGTTGCCCTTATTATCGGCAAACACATTTAATATATCATTGTCATGCAGGCCATGCGCAATACCATATTGTTTAAATTTTTTCCCATCAAAAACAAATAAGCCGGAATTTCTACCGGTAAACCAAATATGTCCATAAACATCCTCGGTAATAGTATAGACAATATTTTTATTAAGCCCTTTTATAGCATCATAGTTATGAAAACCATCCTTATCCAATTTACTGATACCACTTCCATCTGTAGCAAACCATTTATTTCCTTTGCTGTCGATAAAAACATTGTACACATAGTTATTACTCAGTCCGTTTTTCCTGGTATAATTTTGAAAAGCAGGAGTTCCGGTGGAATTATCCATCCTGGAGGCACCACCCAAAGTACCCAGCCATATTTCCTCTGCGTTACCAGTGATAGAAAAAACATTGTTATCAACCAGGCCATTGGCCTTTGTGTATTGCTTTAATTTATTGCCAGCCTGAATGTACTGATACAAACCATTGTTATAAGTTCCAATCCAAATATTCATTTTCACATCCGCATATAAACACACCACAGAAGAGTAATCAATTTTTCCCGGTATCGATATTTTTTGAATCGAATCGTTATTGTTTTTCTTTACAAAAATCCCTTTCCTGTTACTGAACCAAATCTTACCGGTAATATCCGCAGTCATTGCTTTTATACCATCCTGCCAACCGGGTGGAATTTCTATCATTTGAAAACGGTTGCTGTTGTTCAAAATAAGCATATTATCCGCCACAATCCATACCAGCCCGTTTTTATCAAGTAATATTTGTTGAATAGAATTAATCTTCCTGTTTTTTGCCGGCTGCATTTTATTCAACATGGGCAACCCGAAATGTATCTCAACAATACCTCGCTCCTCCGTACCAATTAGGACTTCCCGTTTCATGGGCAGCACATCGTTTACCTGCCCATATTGCCAGTTGGCTACTTCTGTAGGTACATGTATCTTACCGGATTTTTTGTCGAAAACACATACCCCTTTATCCTGTAGAGCAATCCACGTATTGCCCGCAGCATCATGATTCATCTTTCTTACGATATTGTCGGGTAACCCGTTTTTCTGGTTAAAAACGAATATTTCCTTTTTGCCATTTTTAAATGTGCAAATTGAAATTCCCCTATCTGTTGCTGCCCATACTTTATCATCTGCAACCAGCAGGTCGTATACGTTATTGTCTGTTAAACCATCATCCTGGTTAATAGAGTATAAAACATTTTTATCGTAGCAATAAATACCTTCGCCGTAGGTGCTAAACCATAACCGGTTTTGCTGATCGAACACGATGTCGGTAATTTGTGTTTTGGGTAAGCCCCCCGGTGGTATAAATTTGGTTACAATGTTGTTTTCAACATACTCTATTACACCGTTTACATGTCCCAGCCATAGCACGCCATTTTTGTTTTCAGTAATAGTTGTTACCTGGTTACTATCTTTTTCGAGATATTTAAAGTTAATGCCATCGTACCGGCATATTCCAAAATTGGTACCCAGCCATATATACCCTTTTTTATCCTGGAATATTTTTGCAAGCTTCGCTTCCTTTTTTTCTTTATCAAATACAATGCTTTTAAAATAGGGTGCCTGAGCATGGATGTTGCTAAGCCCTATACTTAAAAAACAACAAACAATAAATGTCAATAACCGGTTAATCATTTCTACTGTTTAAACTGTATGCTGATATCAACTTTTATTTCTTCTGCAATTTTCTCGTATACAATTTTGGGCACTTTTATATCATGATCTTCAAGACGAACGGAAAACCCTGATATAATATTGATGGTTCCATTCTTTACGGTAAGCATCCCCCTGATGATGCGTTCTTTAGATACACCGTGAACAGTAAAAAAACCCTTTGCCCTTACTTCGTAATTCCCGTTAACAGAAAAATCAACCTGCTCTATAAATTTTCCGGAAAAAGTAGCATTGGGAAATAAGTCTGTTTCCATATAATTCTCATGAAAATGTTCTCTTTGCAAATCACCATTAAATCCTTTGAATGAATTGATTTCAACAGCAAAAGCAAATGTATTTTTACTTTGATCAATAGCCCCCCTCAGTTTATCCGAGGTAGCTTTTATTAATTCCAGCGGAGCTTCTGAGGTGAATCGCAGTTTCCCGTTATTTCCCGTTATCGTATTGTTTTGAGCAGATGTACTGCAAGGCAATAAATGGCATAGCAATATTATTGAACTCAACAGTATTTCCTTTTTACTTTTCATAGATTTAAATGGGCTTGCTTTTGTTACAAATCATTTTCTGCATTTTTAAATAAAGATGCGTGCATGCGCCAATTTACTAAACGTTAAAAATATAACAGAAGGCTACCTCTTTTTATGATTTTCCCCCGTTTTTGAAAAAAAATAAAGTATTTCACGGGTAATCTACAGCACCACCAGCAAGGACATCCTGGATCCGATACCCGTTTTAAAATTCTGAATACGGCATAACAAGCACTTACTCCGCCTTGTTTTTCATCATCATCAATAAAGAGTAAGCACCTTTGGTTACAAAATCCTCATTGGCTAAACTACTGTTGGCGGGCAGCATGATTTCTGTAAATTCATTTTCAGTTTCACCCACCACAACTTCCACCATTTCATATTGGCTATCCCCTTTCACCTTATAAACAAATTGTTTACCTTCAAACCGAACAATCGCTTCTGTTGGCAGTGCATATGCATGGTTATTTTTCACTTCAATTTCTGCATTCATATACGTACCCGGTACCAGGGTTTTATCGTACATTTCAAAATGGCAATGTACTTCGGTATTGCCTTCCATCGAAAGGTCTTTACCGATCAGTATAATTTCGCAGGGATATTTTTTATCAGGATTATTATTGGTATAAGCCAGCAACTTTTGCCCGATAAAAAGCTTATCAAGGTTTTTTTCAAACACTTTCAAATTGAGGTGAATATCTGTGGGGTTAATCAGTTCAAACAACACATCGGTAGGTGACACATACTTCCCGATATTTACATTTACCCTGGTTACATAGCCACTGATGGGTGAATAAATATTGATGCTGCCCGATATATTGGTTTCGTTGATCTTATTCATACTGATGCCTGCCAGTTGCAGTTTAGCAGCTAGTGATGTCATTAATACCCGCTGGGTTCTAAAGTCGGCTTCTGCCTGCTGGTAAACTTTATCGCTGCTTGCCTGGCTTTTATTTAATTCCTGCTGCCGCTTGTATTCATTTTCTAAAAACCCAATTTTCGCCTTAGCGGTTAAGTAATCCTGCTGCAACTGTATATACTGCTGATCCTGCATTACGGCAATTACTTCACCCTTATTTACATGCATACCCGGCAGCAAATGGGTGGTTTTTAAATAACCGCCCAAAGGCACACTGATAGAAACTAAGTTCTGTGGTGGAACATCTATTCTGCCATTCACTTTTAAAATCGAGGATATTTCCCGCTGCTCCATTTTACCGGATACAATACCCGCATTTTTTTGTTGAGAAGGGGTGAGCACCACCTGCGTTTCACTGGCTGCTTCGGTGGTTGCAACAGTTTCTTCGTCACTTTTCTTTTGCCCGCAAGCCGAAAGCAGGATGATGGCGGTTGCGATAAATATAATTCGTTTCATTATTGAAATATTATTGATTGGTAAAATAGTTTAGTTGAATAATGGATTCGTTCAGGCTTTTAACCGCTTCCACATAATCGCTTTTTACGCTAGTCGCCAGGTTAATCACCTGCACCCATTCAAGATAATTGATATTGCCGGTTGCCAGTTGCTGATTGGCAGTAGTGGTAATAAGTGCGGCATTTTTTAGAGCCTTCGTTTCAAAATACTCAACAGTCTGAAGGTAATTATTGTACCGGGCCAGGGCCACCTGGTATTCCGATTGCAGAGATTGAAGCCCCACGGTATAATTATTTGCCGCCAACTGTTTGGAAAACTTTGCACTGTTAATTTTTACTTTCTGTGCTTTTGCAAAAATGGGTATCCCCACCCCTACCTGCACCGAATTAAAACGCTTGCCACTGCTATAGTTTTTATTATCCGCACCAGTACCTTTGATACTGGTATTGTTGTAACCAATTGACCAATCGGGGAGCAACCTGCTTTTTTCCATTTCGATGGTTGCCGATGCTATATCCTGCTGCTGTTGAATCACTCTCATTGTAACATGATTCTTAAGAGAGGCTGTATCTGCCATGCCGGTCAATTCATATTTAGGATTGTTGTATTCCGGAACAAGCCAGGTAGTGGTGTTTAATAACAATTGAAACTGCAATTGCAGTATTTCCAAATCCTGCCTGAGTTGAATTAACTGTAAAGCAACCTGCCCCAACTGCGCTTCCGCACTTGCTTTCTCCAGCACATTACTTTCACCTTTGGCCAGCCGCAATTCAGCTTTTTTATAGAAGGCGGCATACAGGCTATCAACATCCAGAAGCAACCTGCTTTTTTGTTGCATATATACAATCAGGTAATAAACCTGTGCTACCTGTTTTTTTAGCAAGGCTTCTTTTACCGATACGTTCAACAGGCTGTTTTTCCATTCAGCCTGTAGCAATTCTTTTTGACGGGTATACACTTTTGGAAGGCTGAAGCTCTGTGTAATACCAAATTTGGTATCGGTGTATATACTGTTGATTTGCCCGGCATCTGCCACAATCATTGTTTTTGGCATAGCGCCCGATGTATTAATCAGCAATTGCTGGTATTGCGCTTTCAGCTGTTCATTTTTTACCAACAGGTTATTCTTCAATGCCGTATCAACTGCAGCTTTCAATGTAATGGGCGTTTGTGCTGCTGCGATACTGCAAACACTTAAACCAAGTGCAACAAGGATGATTGTAATAAGGGATTTATTATCCCTGCCTCCTTTCTTCTTTTTAGCAATGCCTGTTTCAAAAGTCATGTACAATACGGGCAATACAAACAAGGTTAAGAAGGTGGCAATGAGTAACCCTCCTATTACCACGGTCGCCAGTGGCCTTTGCACTTCGGCACCTGCGCCATTGCTTACCGCCATTGGTAAAAAGCCCAGAGAAGCTACATAGGCCGTCATCAGTACAGGCCTCAATCTTACTTTGGTGCCCATCAGTACAATTCGTTTTACGTCTGTCATACCATCATTTTTTAACCGGTTAAATTCTGCGATCAATACGATACCATTTAAAACTGCCACACCAAACAGGGCTATAAAACCCACCCCTGCACTAATACTGAAAGGCATTCCCCGCATGGCTAAAAATAAAATACCGCCAATGGCCGATAAAGGAATTGCAGAGTAAATGAGTAAGCCTTGTTTCACAGAAGTAAAAGCGAAGTATAACAGTAAAAAGATTAATAATAACGACACGGGTACTGCTACCATCAATCGTTGCTTTGCTGCATTGAGGTTTTCAAAAGCCCCTCCATAAGTTACATAATAGCCCGGAGGAAATTTAATCTGTTTGTCAACCTTTTCCTGCAATTCGGTTACAATGGTTTGCACATCTCTGCCCCGCACATTAAAGCCCACCACAATTCTTCTTTTGGCATCTTCCCGCTGTATCTGGTTGGGCCCATCTTTTATCTGCACATCTGCCAGTTGGCTTAACGGAATTTGTGTACCCTGCGGTGTTGGTATCAGTAGGTTTTGTACATCTTTCAGGTCTTTTTTCAAATCTCCTTTCAACCTTACTACCACATCAAAACGCTTTTCACCTTCAAACAATAAACCAGTGCTTTGCCCGGCAAAAGCAGTGTTCACCACTTTGTTGATATCCACTATATTTAGCCGGTATTGGGCAATGGCATTCCTGTTGTAACTAATAATTATCTGGGGCATTCCCGATACCGGCTCCACGTACAAATCTTTTGCACCATCTACCGTGTTTACAATACCGCCCAGTTTAGTGGCATAGGCTGCAAGAGTATCTAAATCTTCACCAAATATTTTACACACCACATCCTGCCTCGCCCCGGTCATCAATTCATTAAAACGCATTTGCACCGGAAACTGGAACCCGGCAGTAACACCGGGCACTGCTTCTAAGGCCTTCCCCATTTTTTCAGACAGCTCATTAAATGTTTTAGCGGAAGTCCATTCATCTTTTGGCTTCAGAATCACCATCATATCACTGGCCTCCATTGGCATTGGATCGGTGGGTACTTCACCGCTCCCTATTTTAGTAACTACTTTTTCTACTTCCGGAAATTGTGTTTTTAAAATATGTGCCGCCTGTTGTGTATTGGCGATGGTGGTGTTTAAAGTGCTGCCGGTTAATACCCGGGTATCTACTGCAAAATCTCCTTCTTCCAATGCAGGAATAAACTCGCCTCCCAATGAGAACAGTACGCCTACTGATAAAATGAACAGGGCAATTACGAATATCAGAACGGTCTTAGGAAAGCCTACCACATAATTTAAAACCGACTGGTAAAGCTTTTCTACTTTAATCATTAGCTTGTCAGAAAAGTTGGGGGTATGTTTTACTTTTTTGCTGAGAAACAGCGCACTCATCATGGGAATATAAGTGAGTGAAAGTATAAAGGCGCCCAATAAAGCGAAGGCAACTGTTTGCGCCATTGGCTTAAACATTTTTCCCTCTATGCCTTGTAACGTGAAAATGGGCAGGTAAACCACCAGGATAATGATTTGCCCGAACACTGCACTATTCATCATTTTGCTGGCAGAATAATTTACTTCTTCATCCATTTGAGGCTGGGTTAACCTGGCAACGCTGCCAAACTTCTTACCATGGGTAAGCTGGTGCATAACGGCTTCCACTATGATAACGGCACCATCTACAATCAATCCAAAATCCAATGCGCCGAGGCTCATCAGGTTACCACTTACGTCAAACAGGTTCATCATAATAATGGCGAACAACATCGCCAGTGGTATTACCGAAGCCACCAATAAACCTGCCCTTAAATTACCCAGGAAAAAGACCAATACAAACACTACAATCAATGCCCCCTCCGCCAGGTTTTTTTCTACCGTACCAATGGCATTATTCACCATTTTTGTACGATCCAGGAATGGCTCTATCACCACTCCATCCGGTAAGGATTTTTGAATCTGCGTAATGCGTTCTTTTACATTTTTAATTACTTCGCTGCTGTTGGCGCCTTTCAGCATCATTACCACAGCACCGGCTACCTCACCTTTATCGTTGTAGCACATCGCTCCATATCTTGTGGCACTGCCAATTTTTATATCGGCTACATCTCGTATAAACAATGGCGCCCCGGTACTCGTACTTTTAATAGCAATGTTTTTTATATCCTCCATACTTCCTACCAGGCCTTCGCTTCGAATGTACAAAACCGTAGGCCCCTTTTCAATATACGCTCCTCCTGTATTTTGATTATTATTCTCCAATGCTGTAAATACATCCGTAATGGTAAGGTTGTACGACAATAGCTTGTTAGGATCCACTTCAATAGAGTACTGTTTAAGTTTGCCACCAAAGCTGCTCACTTCTGCAACCCCTTTCACGCCCAGCAGTTGCCGCCTTACAATCCAATCCTGGATGGTTCGTAAATCCGTTTCATTGAATTTATTTTCGAAGCCATCCTTTGGCCTTACCACGTACTGGTATATTTCACCCAGGCCGGTACTTACCGGCCCAAGTTCGGGCACACCAATTCCAAGGGGAATCTGCGACTGCACTTTTTGCAGTCGTTCCGCAACCTGTTGCCTGGCCCAATACACATCCGTAGCATCGTCAAAAACGATGGTAACCAGCGATAAGCCAAACCGGGAGAAACTTCTGATCTCCTTTAAACCGGAAATATTGTTGTTAGCCTGCTCAATCGGGAAGGTTACCAGGCGTTCAATATCTGTGGCACCAAATGAGGGTGCAATGGTGATTACCTGTACCTGGTTATCAGTAATGTCCGGTACAGCATCAATGGGCAGTTTGGTAAACTGGTAACTGCCATAACCAATCAGGGCGATAATAAATAGCCCTACTATGAGTTTGTTTTTTATGGCAAACCCAATTATTGCATTTAGCATAATTGCTTGTTTAGTAATAATGTAATTCCTGCTTTTGAAGATAATCAAAAGCACCGCTGCACAAAGCAATAATACCTTGTGTTAAAACAAAATCAATCAATAAAACTTACAGTTTTTGGGAGGTTGCCAGATGTTGGACAGGTATGAGGAAAAAAGGGATTTCTCCGTTGCGATAAATGTTTTGTTTAGTACGATGGATACCGGCCTGGCTATGGCAAAAGACTCCGTCGCCGTAACATAAGCCGTTGACATTACAGCAACACAATCAGCGGAACTTTTAAAAGGCAACTGCATGTCCCTGTCATAATCGTCATCGATCGGACTTCCATGCATGTAATGAATATCCAGGAATTCGAGAAAAGTAATGCTATTGCTTTCGGCTTTATGTTCTGCAAAATGCTGAAATACAACAGGGAGTTTTAATAATTGATGTGCCTCTGTTACAGATAACAGGTAAATAGAAAGTAATAATATGGAGGTTGCCTTTTTCAGACTACAAATATATAAATTCTATCTTATAAAGTAACCGGCTAAACGGTACTGCAAACTATTGTAAGGAGTTACATCTGCCGGAGTACGTGCCTGGCGGGCAAGCCAGCATTTAAAGCAAATGCTCCGCAAAATTATTTCGGGTGAAGCCGAAGCACTTTGCTGATAGCCGGGTATAAAAAAACCTCCCCAAAGTATTACCTGAGAGGAGGTTTATTATATGCAATACGGTTAAATTATTTGTAGTGTCCCATAAGCCCTTTAGCCAGTTCGGTCATTTTCTTCAAGCCATCTTCCGGCAAAGCGCCTTTCTTGAATTCAGCTAAAATTTCAGGATGTTTGTTTTCCATTTCCAGTAAGAAATGTTCTTCAAACGCTTTTACATTTTTTACGGCTACTTCTCTTAATAAACCCTGTGTACCCAGGTAGATCATCGCAACCTGCTTTTCAACAGTCATTGGTGAGTATTGTAATTGCTTCAGGATTTCCACGTTACGTGCTCCTTTATCAATTACGTTTTTGGTAGCAGCATCCAGGTCACCACCAAATTTGGAGAATGCCTCCAGCTCACGGTAAAGTGCCTGATCCAGTTTTAATGTACCCGCTACTTTTTTCATTGATTTGATCTGTGCATTACCACCCACGCGGCTCACTGAGATACCTACGTTAATAGCGGGACGAATACCGGCATTAAACAGGTTACCTTCCAGGAATATCTGTCCGTCTGTGATAGAAATTACGTTGGTAGGAATATAAGCAGATACGTCACCAGCCTGTGTTTCAATAACCGGTAAAGCAGTTAATGAACCACCACCTTTTACCAGGTGACGGATAGATTCGGGCAGGTCATTCATTTGCTGAGCGATATCATCTTTAGCGATCACCTTTGCGGCTCTTTCCAGTAAACGGCTATGCAAATAGAATACATCACCCGGATAAGCCTCACGGCCTGGCGGACGACGCAGCAATAAAGAAACCTCGCGATATGCTACGGCCTGTTTTGACAGATCGTCATAGATAATTAAAGCTGGTCTTCCGGTATCACGGAAAAATTCGCCGATCGCAGCACCCGCAAACGGAGCATAGAACTGTAATGGAGCCGGATCAGAAGCAGAGGCAGCAACAATGGTTGTATACGCCATTGCACCATATTCTTCCAGCGTTTTCATAATACCGGCAATGGTACTTGCCTTTTGGCCAATTGCCACATATATACAATAAACAGGTTTGCCTGCTTCGTAAAATTCTTTCTGATTAATGATGGTGTCTACGCAAATAGCTGTTTTACCAGTTTGACGGTCACCAATTACCAATTCTCTTTGTCCACGCCCGATTGGGATCATCGCATCAATTGCTTTGATACCTGTTTGCAATGGTTCTTTAACCGGCTCACGAAAAACAACCCCCGGTGCTTTACGCTCCAATGGCATTTCATATAGTTCGCCTGCTATTGGGCCCTTACCATCAATCGGTTCGCCCAACGTATTAATAACACGACCGCTCATACCTTCTCCTACTTTAATAGAAGCGATCTGGCCGGTGCGCTTTACTTTATCACCTTCTTTAATGGCACCACTATCACCCATCAATACTACCCCCACATTGTCTTCTTCCAGGTTTAGTGCAATTGCTTTCACGCCATTATCAAACTCCACCAATTCACCGCTGCGTACATTGTTTAAGCCATAAACACGAGCAATACCATCACCCACCTGCAATACGGTACCTACTTCTTCCAAACTGGCACCTGCATTGAAATTACTGAGCTGCTGACGTAGTATCGCCGAAATCTCATCCGGTTTAATCTCTACCATAAAAAATTGAGTTTATTTTTTGTAACCCGGCTTTGCTACCGGTGTGCATCATTCTCCTGGTTATTGGGATTGACTGTCGCACACTTCAGGTCTTTCAGCTATGGGCATCATTAAAGGCTGCAAAGGTAGGGGTTGAACAGAAGAATGGCAAAAAAATAAGGCGATTTTAAAAGAAAAACCCACGCCTGCAAAGCCGTGGGTTTTATCCTCATTTATTTTTCAGTTTAGTTCTTAATGAACTTCGATTTTTCTATTACAATGCCCGATTCATCCTTCACCTGGAGGAAATAGGTGCCCGCGGCTAAAGGCTGCACATTCAAAGGCATTTCACTATAGCCGGCTTCTACCTGTAAGTTAAACACAGCAACTTTTTTCCCCAACAGATCAAAGGCTTCGGCGATCAAAATTTTCCTGCCTTCCGCGATTACCCCAAGGTTGATTTTTCCACTGGCAGGGTTAGGGAAAACCTTACTTATAATCACCGCCTTTTTAGGTGTCTTTACTTTTACAATGCCTGAGTATTTAAACCGTCCGTCATTGTCTGTCATTTTTAACCTGTAAAAAGTATAATCTGAATAGGGTTTGTCATCCTTCACTTCATAGCTATTTTCAATATTGCTGCTTCCCTTTGCTGCTACAATTGCAAAGGTGGAAAAAGCCGTTCCATCAAAACTTTTCTCTACCTGGAATTCCCTGCTGTTTATTTCGCTGGAGGTTTTCCAGGATAAGATGACTTTACTATCTACCCAACTTCCGCTAAAACTTACCAATGTTACGGGAAGTACCGTGCCATTCAACGTTAAATTAAAATTGACTTTGGTATTGAATATGCCATCCGCATAAATAAGGTAATTGGTATTTGGCGCTAAACCGGTAATTGTAGCCAATGAAATATTCCGGTTGAAAGTACGGCACACAATGGGCGAAGGAAATGCCTGACCCGCAGGGCAGCTATTAACCTGGAAAAGCGATAACCTGATTCCAGCACCCGGACAAACAGCAACCGGAACCGCTGAATAGCCAGTTACAACAATATCCAGATCGCCCCCTGTATTGTCTGATCTGAAAGCATAATATCCATTATTGGTAACACTTGTCCCCGTACCTGCGCAATTGATTTCATTATAGACAGGATCTGTGTATTTGTTGCTGGTAGCATGCACAAGGTCAAAATTTACGACCGTGTTAACCGGTGTGGCGGTCGTTGGAAATACAAGCGGACATTCATCTACCGGAACAATCGTTCTTGCGAGCGGAGTCATTTCAAAATTGGGTAATGCGCATACCCCGTAAGCATTTGCCTGCTGTTGTATACAATATAAAGCACCGGCAAAAGCTGCATAATCCGGAGACTTTCTTGCAACACCGTTTAATACTGCATAATTCATTAGCTTTCCGGGATTAATATTTGGGTTGGAGGATCCTTCGTAACTATCATTCACATGCCCCAGGCCCAATGCGTGCCCTAACTCATGCAAGAGTACGGTTTCAAGATCTATTTGATTATAAGGGCTTGCAGGTGCACATGGGCCACTGGTGAAATTTGCTGTACCGGCGGATACGCCGGTGTTTCTGATTACAATATCAAAACCGGTATTCTTTACTTCATTGGCAGCAACCGGACTGCACATACTGGCATAATAATAACAGACTGCTAAAACACCCGCCGCCAATGGTGAAGTTCCTGTGTTAGTGTTGTCGAACATGATTACGTTCTGGCCATCTCCCGCCACAGACTGGATGGTGGTAGTTCCGCCCTCAGCAAAATTGAGTCCTGCAACTTCCCTCCAGGTATTCAATGCCCGCTTAAAAGTTTCCTTTTCAGGCGCTGCATCGAGGTTTATTCCTCCGCCACCTGTGCCGGTACTATATAACGCCGTATAGCCACCAGTTCCGTTATGGTTCATTAAATTAATTTCCTTTATTACAGTTGTACCTCCGGATGAAAACTCCCTGGTTAAAATCGAATAGTTAATACCGAGTATACCCGGGGAAGCGCTTACCGCCAACAAATCGTCTCTTACTGAAAAACTACCTGTTCCTGCCCTTCCCGGCACCCTTACTTTTATTTGGTTGTCGGACCATGACTGTACCAGCGGAGAGTTATAAAGTACTTCATATGGTGTACCTCCTGATCCGTCATTTGCATCATCAAATAATACAGCAGCGGTACCAGCGGGTGTATTGCCAAAACCAGATCCGTTGATGGTTAATAAATTAGTTGCGGGGTCAAGGGTAGCGCCGGCATTTACCAACTGTGGCGAAAAGGAGCTGATTACCGGCGCAAGAGGAGTTTGTGGTTTTGCCACCCCCGAAACATCAAAGGAGGGGTTGACGATTACTGGCTGCAAACCAGTATGTTTAACTACATCTTTATACAATTCATTTTCGATACTTGAATAATGCACAAATGGTGCGTTGGCTGATTTTGCATTGAGATCATAAATATAGCAACCCTGCCCGCTCGAATAAACATCAAGCAATTGCTTCCCGGTAAATGGTGATAGCATTTTAAGCATATTCGGATAGCAGAAGAATATCCCAACATTCCCCTTTTCCAGTGTTAACAGGTCTGTCGCTTCAATACTTTCCAACCCTACTGTTCCACCAACTGTCATTACTTCAATAGTACCAGACTGAACGATTCCTTTAAAACTTTTATATACTTCCACTTTATTGGTGGTGTATATCATGGTATGCCCGGGGTTCCAGAATGAGTTTTGTTCCAAAACCTTCCCTTCAATGATAAGCGAAGAATGCGCTGTTTTTTCAAAAATGCTTACCGGGTATAGCGCCTGTGCATAAATACCATTAAAATAAATACTGCTCAACAGGATAAAAACTGAAATTAAAATTTTTCTCATAGTGCCGATGTTTTGAATTACTATTTTCTTAAAATAAAAAAAACCACAAGCAAATGTGGTTTTTTTTATTTTATTTATGCAATATTGTTTTACCTTATCTTATGCAGGTAGTCGTTATTCAAAAACTGCTTTTTCACATCTTTCAAATCTCTTAAAATACTTGCGTCAATTAATCTTCCTTCCGTTTCCAGTATAAAGCCACCAATTAATTCAGCCCTTACACTGGTTTCAAGTTCAACACTTCCAACAGGTGTACCTGCAATTACTTTTGTTAAGATGGCCGTTTTCAAAGCGGAACTCATTTCAACAGCAGTGGTTATTTTAACCTTATGGATGTTGTTTTTAATGTTGTACTGATCCACAAATGCATCTGCTATCTCCGGCAGATTTAACTCCCTGGTTTTGGCAACCAATAATTTGATGAAAGAGGAAGTTATTATACTTACCCTATCCCTGGTGATAGATTCAATAATCTTTCCCTTTGAAGTTGGCTTTATAATCGGGCTGCGGAGTACTGCTACAAAATCGGGGTTTGATTTGCAGATGCTTAAAATAAGCTTCATATCATTATACACTGCATCTAACTGGTTTTGCTCAATAGCTAAATCAATAATACTCTTTGCGTACCTGGTTGCTAAACGTGGGTTGTTCATTTAATTTGACAAATTTGAAAATGTAAAAATGTGGAAATATGAAAATCGTCTTTTGGAAATTTTCAATTTGCTCATTTACTAATTTAGATTTGCTTCGTCCGCCAATTGTTTGATATACACTTCCTGCTCTTCCTTGTTGCTTAATTCGCGGCGCAAAATTTTCTCGCTCACTTCTACAACCAATTTCCCCACCTGGTTTTTCAAATCGGTAATTGCAGCCATTTTCTGGTGATTGATGGTTACCTGGGCATCTGCAACAATCCTTGCCGCCTGTGCCTTCGCTTCTTCCTTTGCTTCGCTGATCAACTTATCTTTTGTATCTTTTGCTTCTTTAAGCAGCAGGGCCCGTTCTTCACGTGCCTTAATTAAAAAAGCTTCGTTGTCATTTTTTAACTGTGCCATTTCCAGCTTTATTTTTTCTGCAGTCGCGATAGAGTTGGCAATGTTTTGTTCCCTGTCAGAGAGTCCTTTAATAATTGCCGGCCAGGCAAATTTTTTCAATATAAAAAACACGATCAAAAAAGCCAGCAATGTCCAGAGTAATAATCCTAAGTCAGGTGTTAATAGTTGCATTTTTATACAATTAAAAATGTAAAATAATAAATTCAATAAAGCTCAATATAGATGTTCAGTACAAGTGTGCGATCCGCCCCGGCGGACAGGCGCCAATGAAGCTAAATAGTAGCACACCGCCTGGTACAAAAAAATTAAAATACCGCATCCTCCGTCCTGTACTTTGGATGCAGTAATAATTTGGGTAACGGTAATTACAATACCATTGCCAAAAAACCGATAATGATCGCAAACAGTGCAGCACCTTCTACCAAAGCCGCAGCTAAGATCATGTTTGCACGGATATCATTAGAGGCTTCCGGCTGACGGGCAATCGCTTCTACAGCGCCTTTACCAATCTGTCCGATACCAATTCCTGCGCCTACTGCAGCAAGGCCTGCACCTACTGCACCACCTGCATTTGCCAACGCATCTAATAAAATAAAACTCATAATTGTGAATTTATACTGGTTAAAAAAATAAAAATGTTAAACAATCACTGCATCGTCCGGTAGCGGATGATGATCTGCTTCATGGTGATGCTCTCCCTCAAATGCCTGGCCGATGAAAACTGCCGTAAGCACCGTGAAAATAAAGGCTTGTAAAAATGCCACCAGGATTTCAATAAAATAAATAAAAACGGTGAACGCAATAGATACCGGTGATGCTGCAAAACCCAATGCAGGTTTTATTTGTGCAAAAATGAAGATCAATGAAATTAAACAAATGATGATGATATGACCGGCCACCATATTAGCGAACAACCTGATGATTAATGCAAAGGGTTTGATGAATACACTTAAAAACTCTACCAATACCAAAATTGGCTTTACAAAACCCGGTACGCCCGGCGGATTAAAGATATGACCCCAGTAATGTGAATTGGAACTAGCCAAAATCACCACAAAGGAGATTAAACCCAATACCATGGTAAAAGCAATGTTACCGGTAACATTTGCTGTTCCCGGTACTAAGCCGATAATATTATTGATTAAAATGAAAAAGAACACAGTCAATAAATAAGGTAAATATTTGTTTGCCTTATGACGAAGATTTGGCCTTGCAACTTCATCTCTTACAAAAGCTACCAGCACTTCTACTAAATTTTGTTTGCCTTTTGGCGAGGAGGTTACACCCTGGCCGGTAGCATAGGTTTTGGCAACGCTGATCATTAACCATACCAATAATGCCAGCGCCAGTATCATTTGTACCACATTGCGGGTGGGCGATAAATCATATACTTTTATTCCGGGTTCTACCGGTATGATTTTACCTTCTTCCAGTTTATATCCATCTACTTCTTTATGGCCATGCTCAAAAGCAGATGACATGAAGGTGGAAATACCTTTTTGCGGGGAATATAATAATACGGGGAGGGGAATAGATACGGGATGTATTTCGCCATCACTTCCCATGTAATTTACAAAGTGAAATTCATGGGCGTCCATGATATGCTCAAATATTACTTCTTTGGCATTAAAGCCTTCCTTTTTTTCTGCGGGGTGTTCTTCCCCGGCTTTTGGTTCTTCATGCTGTGCCTTCACATGATAGGAAGAAACCAGCAAAATAGTACTAAAAACCGCTACCAGTAATGTTTTGATGCTCTTTGATGACATATCTTTCCCGAAATTTGGCGCAAAGATAGGAGAATAAAGAATATTTGGGTAATGATTATGCGATAATTTACAGGGTATTTTATTGCGAAGGAATTTAATCTAACCCCATCTCTTTTCGGAGTTGTTTAATTTTTTCCAGTTCCATTACATCAATCTGATCTTTTGGCCGGTTGACGGTCTTTTTATTGGCGATGAGTTGATTGATGTGCAAAAAAGGAACGGGTATGGACTCAATGTCGGCAACCGAGGCGAGATTCAAACATTCATCAAATGAACATCCTTCTATACCAACCATATTCAATAAAATATCGAGCTTGATTCCGGAGCCAATGCAGAAATCTGTCCAACCTGGAATAAATTGAAAATCTTGTAAATCAATATCATCATATCCAAATTGTGCAAATGCCAATCCTAATTGACGCCTGTTTTCTTTAGTGTCTTTTATCCAAACATCAATATCCTTTGTGATTCTTGAGTACCCATGCAAGTTTACCGCAACTCCACCTACCATAATATAATTTACCCCAAAATAATTGAGCGACTTCCAAAAATCCAACAGATTTTCGTCCATTATATCCATGACCGTTATGACATTTTTTTATGGGTAACCTTTGCACGGGAAAGCATATTGTCAATCCGCATCAAGCGCATCATTATCCTAAAGCGTTCTGTATAACTAAGACTTAATGATTCCATGATCTCTTTTCTTTCCGCAGCTTTCCACACGTCCAATTCGCCGCCATCATCATTCAATACGTTCTGATTAATTTCTTTTTCCATATTTTTTGAACTATCCATACAGCAATTTACTAAAAAATTTGGGCAAACATTTAAATTACAGAATCATTTTTTCCTGCTTTTCAAACTGCATTTTATGCAACTGGTAGTAAAATCCTCTTCTTGCTATTAATTCCTCATGCGAGCCAATCTCTTTGATTTCGCCTTTATCCAATACCATTATCTTATTGGCTTTGCGGATGGTGCTAAGCCGGTGAGCAATAACAACCGATGTTCTCCCGGCAATTAACTGGTCAATGGCATGTTGTATGAGTTGTTCACTTTCTGTATCTACAGAGGAAGTGGCTTCATCTAAAATCAATATGGCCGGGTCGTACAATAAAGCCCGTACAAATGACAATAGCTGGCGTTGCCCGAGGGAAAGTGTTGCTCCTCTTTCCATCACATTGTAATCGTATCCACCAGGTAACTGCATTATAAAATCGTGTATGCCGATCAGTTTGGCTGCTTCCACCACCTGTTCCTTATTGATATCCTTATTTCGCAGTGTTACATTGTCGTACACTGATCCGCTAAATAAAAATACATCCTGCAGTACCACCGCTATTTTGCTTCGCAGGTAAAAAAGATCAAAAGCCTCAATCGGCTGGTCATCTATTTTAATACTGCCTTTCTGAATATGGTACAACCGGTTTAGTAAACTGATGACAGAAGTTTTACCGCTGCCTGTATTACCCACAATAGCCAGTGTTTCGCCTGCATTTATTTTGAATGAAATATCTTTCAATACATACTGCTCCTCAATATACGCAAACCAAACATTTTCAAAAGTCACGCCTCCCCTCTTAATTTTAATTTTATGAGTGTCCGCTTCAGACGATCCTTTAGCGGTAACAGGTGTTACATCTTTATTATCCATTAATTTAAAAACCCTCTCGCTGGCAATCATGCCCATCTGCAGCACATTGAATTTATCTGCAATTACCCTCAACGGGCGAAACAATAAATTGAGGCATAAAATAAACGCAGTAATATTACCCGCCGCTTCATGACTTTGAGCACCGCCTGCCCACCAAACCAACAGTCCGAGTGAAATAGCTAATACCAATTCCACTACCGGGAAAAATATGGAATAAGCAAAAATAGATCGCACGTTGGCATTCCTGTGCTCCCTGTTGATTGCGTTGAATTTATTGAATTCTCTTTTTTCAGCAGCGAAAGCCTGTACAATTGCCATCCCGGTAATTTGTTCCTGTACAAAAGCATTTAACTGGGCTACCGCATTTCGTACCCGGATAAAAGAACGGTTTACGCTTTCCTTAAAGAAATAGGTTGCAATGATCAAAAACGGGAAGGGTGCCATACAAACCAGTGTTAGCTTCCAGTCTACATAAAACATGTAGCTCAATACAGCGACGATTGACAACAGATCGGCAATGATAGGAATTAACCCATCGCTGAAAATATCGTTGATTGATTCTATATCATTGATGGTTCTGGTAGTTAACGTACCAATGGGGGTTTTGTCGTATTGAGAAAGATTTAGATTGATTACTTTTTTATAGGTTGCTACCCGCATATCTTTTACCACGCTTTGCCCAAGCGAAGCAGTAAAAAAGGTAAATATGAACCGGCAGACCGTTTCTATCATTAATAAAGCCAATTGGATGATAGTGATGCCAATGATCACCTGCGCCGCCCCCTTTAAAAACCAAACCTGCGCCCCGGGCTGAATCCCGTTATTAATAGTGAGTTGTATTAACCAGGGCCTTACCGGTGAAATGACTGCTAAAAAAATAGCCAGAAAAAGTGACCAGAAAAATTTGCTTTTGTAAGGTGCCGCAAAATGAAATACCCTTCGCAATAATGAAAAATCGAAGACTCGTTTTGCTTTAGCCGTTTCACTCATAAGGCAAAGATATTAAGAAGATGTTGAGTTGGAATTGGGATATTGCGATATTAGATATCAGGATATTGTACAGCACTTAACATACCAGGACTTCGGAAACACAAAATCTGATCAGATTCTTTCTGGCTGAACGCTTAATAAACAAGCCTCCTTCATGAATACCGTTTATGCATTCTTTAAAACCGGCCAGGATTTAAAAAAGAAATAGAATAAAAAGCTCAATTTCTTAGGGGAAAAGAATCTAAATTTCAGATAAACTAATTTTCCTTTTTTTAAACGTATTTACTTAAAATACTGTATTTACCTATTCTATACCCATTACAATTCACCTTCCATTTTTTTGTTATAAGCTTTAATAAAAATGGCACCCAGGTTTTTGTACGGAGGTACGTAATCATCCCAGCTTTCCCGCATACCCCTATTGGAATCGCTGTAAAATAATTTAGTCAGCGAATTCCACATATCCTTCCAAACAAGCGTCTTCCCGGATGCTATGGTTTGATTGAGGTAATTCAAAATAGGCCTGTTAATATCACCTTTACCTATTTCCTTGGTAGAAATAATATGTGCATCCGGGCAATTATTGATAATCTGGCTTAAATTCTGATACCCGCCGCATGAACCCAGCACAATAATTTTTGCATCGCCGCCCATACGATCTATCGTACGGGGTAACCAGTAACTATGGCCCCGATGGATAACCATGGCCGGATGTAAATCTTTTTTTGCAAGGTATTTGCTAAGGTGTATTTGCGCTGTATCATCCAGGTTTTTATCATTATTCAAGGGTAGGTTGGCATATATCCAAACCTTTTTCCCGGAAAGGGATTTTATTTCAACCCATTCTTTTTGAAAGGTTATTTTCCATTCCTTTGGTGAAAATGAACTTACAAACTGCGGAAAATGAGTTTTGCCATCTTCATCCCCATAAAAAAACACTTGCTGCACCACCCTTCCACTGTCATCAGCCAGGTAATTATAATCTACCGAATAAATGGAAGGGATGCCTATCTGGCTGGTTAGGTCGATGCTGTTATCATTGGAGGACAAAAAGATGGTCTTTAATAATCCATAGATTATTTTGCCTTTGTTGTTGTTTTGATTGATGCTTTTTTGCTCGTTGTAACTAACGTTCTTTAAAATATTCTGTAGCAGAATACTATCTTTAATACTACTATAGCTATCCGCTACATCCACCGCATCTTCCAGGTTATTCGCTTCATCTAAATTGGCGACAAACGCCTTCATTAAGGTTGTAGAATTGCCTGAAGGCATAGTTTTTAAAAAGGTATCCAACTGGTTAAAATTGGCCGCCATTTTTATAAATTTTTTAAAATAGTCCATATTTACACTCAGCAACAAAGAGTCGCCCCTGGGCTTTGTTCCCATGCGCTGCAGCAGCCGGGCAAAACTATGTTTGTAACTGGAAGTATAAATATCATTTTCACCCATCACCATTACATAATACAATTCCTCAGCGGTTAAAGGGTCGAGCGCCTTCATACGGATGTTTAAATTATTTTGCTCATGCAGATTATTGATAGGCGTAATAAAATGAGTGATAGCCTTTCGCTGCAACATTTTGCGCAAGCCATTTACTCCAAACATTGCAATCGGTGTATCCTTCAATATCCCTAACCTGTAATAATAGTCTCTTTCCGTTTTCACCAGTAATTTAAAATACCCTACGCTATCCATCCGCTTATCACCATCACCAACAAATTTTCTAATAGAATCAATTGATATTTTATTTTTTAAGATATTGTCGAGAAAGGGATAGTACAGCAAGGCATTCTCTATCTTGCTTAATTGTACAATGGCTTTTACCAAAGGGTCGGCATTTCTTTGTATCAGTTTGCCTTCCGGCGATTTGGTAGAGTAAGCGTAATCGTACAATTGTTCCGGATCATTTTTGCATGCCACCACTACCAGGCTGTCTGCAAAGGGCTCGTTTACATAGGGCCTGATAATAGATAGTATTTTATCCGGATGCAGTTGGCAGTATTTTAGAAATAAAAGTTTTTTACTGTCTGTATATCCAATGTTGGTGTTAAATACTTCTGTGAGTACCAAACCTAACTCATAGGGCATATCATTTATATAAGGAACAATACTTCCGCCATTCATATTTGTGTTCCATAGCTTATAGAAATCATCCACTAACATTGGAGCCAATGCAGGATTCAATTTTCTTTGTTTCCATGCAAGCCTGAAATTTTTCACCAGTTCTTCAATAAAATTAAGTTGCCTGATTTTTTCATTACTTGTAATGATCTTTATATTTGTTTCTACCGAATTCTGAAATTCATCTATTCGCCTGGTGAGCGCATCAGTAACCTGAAGGTTTATCTCGTCACTACCCGATACCCTTACGATACCATCCTTTTTCCCATCAGCTTTATCTGTTAAAACCTGTTCCTGATTAATTCGGTCATGAAACCGTTGACGGCTGATAGGTACAACAACAGAATCCAGGGTAGCATATGCATTGACACAGAAAACTAAAACTAAAATGGGTAGTAAAAAATGTTTCATAATTGGTATTCTTCTGCAAAGATGGCGAAAAAAAGGCGGCTTCCCGCTATGTTGCCAACCTTGCCAATGATTGAGTACACGTATAAATGGTTTGTGAAGGTTTGACATACGAATTTCGTGCCACCACGGAATTATTTTGACAGCCAGTTCATCATCCCAAGGTACAATGCGTTAACAATTTGATAATACTGGTAATATTGTATAACTGATACTATATTAAAGTGATACCCTACTTTTGCGAAGCGAAAATAATATGAGTATTGTTAAAAAAATTTTAATAGCTGATGATGAACCGGATATACTGGAAATCATTCAATTTAATCTTCAGGCAGAAGGATACGAAGTAATTACTGCCAGGAATGGAGACGAAGCCATTGAAGCTGCTAAAAAGCAGCTGCCTGACCTGATCATCCTCGATATTATGATGCCTGGTAAAAACGGGATTGATGTCTGCAATATTCTTCGCATGCAACCTGCATTTAAGGAAACGCTAATCGTTTTTCTATCTGCATTAAGTGATGAAGGAACAGAGATCCGGGGACTTGAAACAGGTGCCGACGACTATCTTACCAAACCAATAAGACCTAAAATATTAGTAAGCAAGGTAAATGCTTTGTTCAGAAGATTGAACAAGGAAGAAAATGACGTAGTACATATTGGCGACCTGATAATAGACAGGGAAAAATACATCGTTAATTATAAAGGCAATGATATTATCCTGGCCAGGAAAGAATTTGAACTGCTCGCCCTTCTTGCATCAAAACCTGGTAAAGTTTTTCTACGAAATGAAATACTCAACCAGGTATGGGGTACTGAAGTAATTGTAGGTGACAGAACCATTGACGTTCATATCCGGAAAATCCGTCAAAAATTAAACCTGGATTGCATCACCACGGTGAAAGGAGTGGGATACAAATTTGAGCTATAAATGTTTATTGCCTTCCCTGGCAATTTTTTTACATTCCCGCTTTTCACTAAAGATCTCAAAAAAAAGAATTTAACTTACAGGGATTAAAAAAAACCCAGGAAGATGGTAGCCGGCAGTAAGGAACAGGAATTGATGCTTGAAAAAGTAAACAGCTTGTTGCATGGCATCGGCATTTTATTCGGTTTGATAAGTATGCCCATTTTAATCGTCAACGCTTCCAAAAACCATAACATTGCGGGCGTGGCGGGTTCGGGTATTTACAGTTTTTGTTTCTTGCTGTTATTTACTTTTTCCACCTTGTATCACGGGATTCAGCAACCCAAAATAAAAGAAGTATTGAAAATACTGGATCACATCAGTATTTATTTTTTAATAGCCGGCACTTACACTCCCCTTATCTTAATTTTTGTAAACAACTCATTTGGCATCACCTTACTGGTTATATTATGGAGCCTTACTTTGTTAGGTATTGTTTTTAAAATATTCTTTACAGGCCGGTTCGAAATTGTTTCCACTATCATTTATGTAGTAATGGGATGGATTTTATTTGCCGGGGGTAAAACATTTTTCGAAAACATGCCTGGCCCTGTAGTTATATTGGTTACAATTGGAGGTTGCCTCTATTCCATTGGCGTTATTTTTTACCTCTGGCACAAGTATACCTACCATCATGCTGTATGGCACCTGTTTGTATTGGCAGCCGCCATCTGTCACTATGTGGCTGTTTTTATTTCGGTATAGGCCAGTTCGCTTCAAACGCAAAAAAACACGTACAACTAAATCCCGGCAGAGCCATTAATTATACCCATTTCACTATTTTAGGCTTTGCTCACTACAAAATTATCCATGGTATCACCGAAGCAATTAATTTGACTTTACGTAAAATAAAGGCCCATTTTATTCCTCAAAACCTTAAAAAAAGGCCATAACAGGGCTTCCAACACACCTCTATTTTATCCTTAACTTTGCTGCAATATATGTTTTCATCAAAAAATCTTTCACCGCAACAATTATCAGCAACCACTGCTTTGATAATTTCTTTCCCCATTAGTATTGGCATATACTTTTTTCAACCTGCTTGGTGGATCGCAATGATATCATTCATTGTTATCTATTCCGGTAGCTACGGCCTGATATTATTCATGGTACAAAGTTTTGTGTACCGAAAAATAAAGCTGATCTACAAACTGATTTATCAAACCAAGGCCAGCAAGCGGGAGGAGTTTTATTATAAAAATATATTGCCACAAAAAAGTATTGATGAAGTGCGGGAAGATGTAGAAAACTGGGCCCAGCAGCGAAAAGCAGAAATTGAAGTATTAAAACAGAACGAAGCTTACCGAAAAGAATTTTTACAAAATTTGTCTCATGAATTAAAAACCCCAATTTTTGCCATCCAGGGCTATGTAGATACATTAATAAACGGGGCAATGGAAAACCCTGAAGTAAATAAAAAATTCCTGGGCAGTACTTCCCGCAATATTGATCGGCTGGTAAACCTGGTAGACGACCTGGATGAAATTTCAAAATTGGAAAGAGGAGAACAACTATTATACAAATCCAATTTTATAGTGCAGGACCTCGTGAAAGACGTATTTGAATCACTCGCCATAAAGGCAGAGGAAAAGCAAATAAAACTCATCATAAAAAAGGGTTGCGAAGTACCGCTCACAGTATATGCTGACATCGAAAAAATACGACAGGTATTTATCAATCTGCTTGACAATGCCATTAAATATGGTAAACAAAACGGCGTAATAGAAGCCAGTGCGTATAAAATAGATGGCAAAAGGATTTTGATTGAAATAAGTGATGATGGCACCGGTATAGCCGAAGAACATTTGGGAAGAATATTTGAGCGGTTTTATAGAACCGATCTTGCAAGAAGCCGCAAAGTGGGTGGCAGCGGATTAGGACTTGCTATTTGTAAACATATCATTGAGGCACATCAGCAAACCATACACGTGAGAAGCACCATAGATGTGGGGACCACTTTTGGCTTTACACTCGAAAGCAAGAAGGATTAACCCAATCCGTATCCACTAACTAAGATGAACCCTGAATATCCAGCTTTTTTCACGAAGGCCCTAAACTAATTTATTGATAAATTTAAGCTCTCTCAATCCACTGAAGTTACAGCAAAGCCGAAAAGTTTAAGGTTTGGTAAGAATTTGTTTACAATTACTAAACATGGCCTTCTGAACTTTACAGCAAACAAATCCTGTTGGAAAAAAGAAAACTAGATGTAGCCGTAATTTCTGACGTACACCTTGGCACCTATGGTTGCCGCGCCAACGAACTGTCCCGTTACCTCTCCACCATCGACCCGTCCATCCTTGTGCTAAATGGCGATATTATAGACATTTGGCAGTTTAGTAAAAAATACTGGCCGGCTGGTCACATGCAGGTAATTAAACAAATTACAAGTATGCTTAGCCGTGGTGTAAAAGTGTATTATATTACCGGCAACCATGATGAGATGCTCCGCAGGTTTGAGCATTTTTCAGTGGGTGATTTCCACATTGTAAATAAAATGGTTATTCACCATTCCGACAACAGCCGAAGCTGGATATTCCATGGAGATGTATTTGACGTAATTATGAAGCATAGTAAATGGCTTGCCAAACTGGGTGCTGTTGGGTATGATACATTAATATACATTAATTCATTTATTAATTACCTCAGCAAAAAAATGGGCAAAGGAAAAATATCCTTGTCCAAAAAAATAAAAAACTCAGTAAAAACGGCGGTAAAGCATATTAACAATTTTGAACAAACCGCTGCTGATATTGCGATTGAAAAGGGATACGATTATGTAATATGCGGACATATACACCAACCCGCCAACAGGATTATAAAGAACGGAAATGGTGCGGTAAATTACCTCAACTCCGGCGACTGGATAGAAAATCTTACTGCCCTGGAATACACAAACAATTCATGGAAAATTTATTATTACCAGGATGACACTCTGGTACATGAACTAAATGACTCGTTTTATGTGGATGAAGCAGCCTACCTGCGCACCGCCGAGTTATTTAAAATGATGATGGAAGATTTTGTTATCGCATCCTAAACCAAAAAATCATGAAAGTACTCTATGCCATACAAGCAACTGGTAACGGTCACGTAAGCAGGGCCAATGAAATAATTCCGCTGCTTCAAAAAAAATGTGATCTTGATATTTTAGTAAGTGGCACACAGGCCGATGTAGGAGTGAATCATGTTGTTAAATACAAGCAAAAAGGCTTTAGTTTTATTTTTGGCAAAAAAGGAGGTATTGATTTTTATAAAACTTTCAAACAATTCAGGTCGAAAAGATTTTTGACTGAGATAAAAAATTTACCGGTAGAAAATTACGACCTGGTGATCAACGATTTTGAGCCGGTGAGTGCCTGGGCATGTAAAATAAAAAACATCCCCTGTATAGCGATGAGTCATCAATTTGCAGTACTGCATACCGATTCACCAAAGCCCCTTAAATCAGATCCATTTGCCTGGATGGTGCTGAAATACTATGCCCCATGCAAAACAGGGGTGGGCTTTCATTTTGAGCCCTTCGCCGAAAACATTTACACCCCCGTTATCCGATCAGCAATACGACAGGCATTGGTAACCAACCTTGGCCACTACACAGTGTATTTACCCGCATACGATGATGAAAAACTAATTGGTTTCTTTTCAAATTTCAAAAACGTGCAATGGCAGGTATTTTCAAAGCATACTAAAAAATCTTATGTGGTAAATAATTGCACTATAAAACCAGTGAGTGCAGATGAATTTACCAGGAGCTTTACTTCCTGCGAAGGAGTCCTTTGCGGCGCAGGCTTTGAAACACCTGCTGAAGCATTGTATATGGGGAAAAAATTACTGATTATCCCAATGAAACATCAATATGAGCAACATTGCAATGCTGCAGGAGCTGCAGAATTAGGCGTACCAGTCATTAAAAAATTAAAGAAGAAATACATTCACCTGGTAGATTGCTGGCTCAATGAAACTAAAACAGTACACGTAGATTATAATGATGACACCAATAAAATAATTGACAGGGTTTTAGCACTGGCATTGTTACCTGGCGCAGACATGCAGCAAAATAAAAGACTACCAAAGGATACTCCTATGGTGGCTCAATGGATTTGACTTTGAAATGGGAAATTGATGAAGCACTGGCAGCTTCCGTTTGGACGGATGCGATTATTTTTCGGGTATCACTTTTTAAAGCATTACTTCCTGAATGAATTAATCAATTCTTTTGCCTCCGGTGACAGGGCGGTTGCCACAGTTTTTCCATACTGTAAAAAACTAAAGTTCATGCAATCATCCGCATTCATTCTAAAATTAATGTCCTGGATCACCTTGTTCATTTTAAAAAAATGCATGGAGCCATCATACCCGCATTTGTAATTCACTTTCACAGATCGTTCGGCAACCAGGTTGGCCAGTTCTTCAACCTGTTGTTTGTCCCTGATAATTTTAATTGCCACCACCGTGTCCATGGTTCCATCACCTTTATAATAATTGATGGCAACACTATCTGAATTGGCAATACGCTTTTTTATTTCTGTATTGGATTTACTACAGGATGACAGTGCAAAAACAGTCCATAATATCAAACATACATTCTTCATGACGCAAATGTACAGAGAATCGGTTTTTTATAACCGGGTATCAAATTATCTATAAGACAAAACAGGGCCATTTAGCACAGCTATGTTCAATGGCGTGTAAAAACAAACCACCTGTTAAGAATAACAGGTGGTACAAGCATGAGAAATTGCTAATTGCTTAAGGAAACTTGTTTAAGATTGCTAATGGAAACGCTAAATTGAGACAATCATGTTAAAGGATTATTAAGCAATGATTAATCTTAAGTTATATCATGCTATATCATTTGTTTCATACTAATAATCCGGTCATTGGGGGCGTATTCATTGGTTTAAAACTTTCATTGCAAACTACAATGTGCCGCATTTCTGTAAATAAGTAAACACACCCCAAAGGTCATTTTTGGCACCTGCGATAATTGCCCCGAGACACCTGTAACATATTAATACTCCGGTAACCAATGCCAGAATACATATTCGTTCCATGGGTAGATAGCGTGCTCAGGCTAATGAATACCGGTAAATATTTGCCAACCATTTACCTTCTGCCAACCAGATAATTAAAGTCTTTTAAAATTCATTGTGGGATGATTAAAAGTACCTGATTTAATTGTCTGAAATAGCGTAAATGTTAATCTGTTTCAGGCATGCCAGCTTGCGATGGAAGAAAAAAAAAGCCCTCTAAAAATGAAGGGCTTGAAATCTTTGTCGGGATGATAAGTAAAGCTGTAAAACGTTGTCTACCAATTATTTAAAATCTGTTTATTTTCCATGTAACCGAATTGGTACCGGTCTCTAAAAATCAAGCGATTAATTACTGCAAATATCTTCAAACTCCATTGATCAGGCAACTTTTTTCCATTTTTTTATGTGCTTAAATAATTTTTCATCGATCTTTAGTGTGTCCAATAATGCTAGCCCATGCTGAAAGACTTTAATTTTTCAAATAAGAATAGGCAAATCATTTCAAAATTAATCAAGCGCTAAAAGATTATTTTGTAAAATTTGAATACTTTTTTCAACATTCCACCCAGTTTCTGCAACCATATTCCTGATAAATAAACTCTCATCATGCTGGACAAAATTCGATTACAAAATTTGCGTCAATCTTCCCGAAAAGCTTTCATTAGCTGCTCAGATTTTCTTTATTTTCCTGCCGATCACTATTACTGATATTTCGTACAGGGTTTGCTGATGGTAAATTTCTGAATGTTTTGCTTCCCCTCGGATACCATACATTTCTTGTTAATGCTCCAATTTTAGTGTGAGCGTAAATATTCCGACAGCCGATTGTACAATATCACCGTTTGCGGAAAAAGATAGTGGTACAAGCCGTGAAGCCAACGTTTATATAAATACAAACCCGCCGAAAAAAAGGGTGATATTTTCGAAATCAATCCTAACCTTTACCTGTTAGTCATAGGTATCAGTGATTATCAGAACGCAGATTATAAACTCAATTTTGCAACCATAGAGGCAAATAGCTTTATTGCTGAAATAGAAAAGCAAAAGGGATATTTATATCAGGAGGTTATCATAAAACGATTAATTGATAACAATGCCACGAGAGAAAATCTACAGGATGGCTTGCGATAGATACAAGACCAGACATCTCAGAAGGATATAGCCATAATATTTTATGCTGGTCATTGTGTAAATGATAACAATGGCATCTTCTATATGCTGCCGGTTGGGGCTGATATAAACAGGCTTCGCAGTATTTGTCTGAATTTTGAGGAATTAAAACAAATGGTTAGCAACATAGCTGGTAAGTTGGTAGTATTTATTGACGCACGCCACAGTGGCAATGTGATGGGTGCGAGCAGAAGAAATATAGTCGATCACTAGCATTGCGTTATAAATCAAACATTTTCAGTTGTTTATCATTTTGTTCTTTGAAATATTGTAAGTGAGTTTGCTGAAACAGTTGATTTACGGGCATTTTTTCAAAAATGGATATGCTTAAAACCTGTAGAATTTCATAAAGGCTCTGTTTTAGCATAAAGTGCTTTTTTGCAATGGCCACTAAAACATACACCGACACTGCAATCCAAATCTGGGTTTTGACGGCATTTTCAGTCTGTCACCAAAATGTTTTAATCTTAAAATGTTGTTTGATCCATTTAAAAATCTATGAAAAGCTTTACATATATTTTTCCTCTGATAACCTATTTGGATTTAAGGCCGGTCTATCACAAATCTGATGCAGGCACCATGGCACATCTGCACCTTGGGCTCCTGACTTACTGGGTAGTAAATACAGTCAGGTGTAAGCTAAAAGCCCATGGTATAAACAACCAATGGCAGGAGATAGTAAGAATAGGCAACACACAAAAAATAATCACCACACAGGGCACAAACCTTGCTGGAATCGTGATAGGGGTAAGGAAATGTTCAAAACCGAGTGAACAGTTAAGAAACATTCAGTCTATCCTGTTGATAAAACCTAAACCCTTTACCAAAAGAAAATCTGTAGTACACAAACCGGAACTCAAAAAAA
>JANPIJ010000378.1:0-2269 GCA_031424955.1 Ferruginibacter sp.
AAACAAGGCCGGCATTTATAGAACCGCTCAAAAACCCACTACCACTAATGATACCATTACTGGTAAATTGATAATTTCCAATGCCGAATATTTTTCCGGCACTTACCGCCAATGCTTTATTAATGATGAAATTGCTACTCAACAGCACATTGTTATCTGCCGTAATATTTTCAACCGTACCAGTTCCGGAAAGATTTTGAACAGCTGTGCCATTTAGGGTGAGTACACCGGTATTTTCAATGGTGCCGTTATTGACAAGATGTTCCTGCAAAGTGAAAGTAGTACCGGGCAATACGGAAATTGAATAACCAGGATCGATGTATAATTGAGCAAAGGAAACTAAGCTCCATTGAGCCAGGACTGCAACAAGTAAACCTTTTTTCATTTTAAATCATTTTGCCATGATCGAATATGACTAATTCATCGGTATCGCAACAAGGTTGTTTTCACTCCAAAAATTTCCACAAAAGTTATTTAAAAAGAAGCCGACAGGTTCACCACCGGTATTTACCATGGCTGCCCACACGTAATATCTTTTTACAGCCCCGCTTGTATTGTTGACAATATTTTGCCCATTAATAATTGCAAAAGGTGTTGGAAAGGCTATGTTACCGCTCATTAATCCAGATCCTATTAAATCCCCCGTATTGATATTGGAGGCGGCTGAACTGCTAAACGACATCCGGACAAACATGCTCTGCCCTGATAACAAGTTGCTACCCCCCTGAGCCATCAGGTAAGTACCAATCACATTCCATTTCCCAGGGGGCAGGTCGATAAAAAGATTGGTGTAAGCAGCTCCCATAGCCGTAGTAAGATTTACACCACCAGCACCAGGGAACGTCGCACTTACAGCGGGCGTAATAGCCGTACTGTTTACCCAACTTGCCACCCCGTTGGCATCGCTGCTTAATATTCTGCCAGCAGCCTGGGTACCATCTGCTATTTTTACCTTACCCGTACTCGTGTTCATGGTGAAGCCCCAGCCATAACTTGAACCGTAAAAGCCAACACTATTATCGCTTTCCATACCAATAAAAGCGGGCGAGGCTGTATTGGCATTGTTGTTTAGCCAATGGCCAGCTGTAGTGGAGATATCGCCACCGCTGCGGATACGCATCCTGCCACTTACATCTAGTCTGAAGACCGCATCTGTGTTGCCTATACCTACATTGCCGTTTCCTTTAATGCGCATTACCTCGTAAAAATTAGTACTTGCCCCTGTACCCAATGCTATATCATCTATAAGGGGTGTTGCTGCATGTATCTGTAAAACACCGCTTTGTACACCGAATCCATAATTCTGCAGAGGGTCAGTTCCCCAAAGGGAAATTTTGTCGCCCAGGTTTCCATTAAATGAAAGAGGCGAAACAGGGCTATTGTTATTTATGCCAACATTACCTGTATTATTACTGTATATATTATTCCCGCTGGCTGTCCAATAATTGCTCATAATGGATGATGCATCAGCCCAGTTGGCGTTTCCAACAGCATCACTTATCAGCACCCTGTTGCTGGCTGCAGTAGCTATTGGATAACTGAAAAAACCATTTAAGGTTAAATTCCCATTCAGTGAAGTGTTTCCATATACATCCAGTTCGGTTGTGGGATTGGCGGTGTTTATACCGGTATAGCCATTTTGTGTAATTGTAAAGGCATTGCGTCTAACCATTGAAGTGCCAATGCCAACTTCAAAAGCTTTCATTACAGAGCCTCCTGGCTCGTTGTAACTACCTACTGCCAAATTATTATCACTGCTAACCTCGAGTTGGTGACCAATAGCCGCCGCATTGATACCAGTAACATTATTACCATTTCCAATTGAAATTGCACTATTGCCATCCGCCAAAGATTGTGAACCCAGTGCTACCGAGAAAATTCCTCTTGCCCGGTTGTTAAAACCCATTGCCATATTGTAGATGCCTTCCGTAGTATTGTAGTAACCAAGATGGACCGAGCTAACGGCAGTACTATTCCCATTTCCTATTGCTATTGACGAGTCGTTAACTAAGTTATTAAGCCCGATGGCAGCTGAGTACATGCCGTCGGTATAATTGCCCGACCCCAAAGCTGTGTTATAAGTACCATTCAAGCGATTGCCTTCACCGGCACTAAAGTTTATAAACCCGGTATTTTGGTTTCCGAGTCCAAACAAAGCGGACGGCCCCCCATCTGAAGTGTTACCCAGCCCTGCTACAAAATCACCAATACCTTTTGCTTTATTATTTTGTCCAAATGCCGCTGAAAATACTCCAACGTTATCCCGATC
>JANPIJ010000379.1:0-24915 GCA_031424955.1 Ferruginibacter sp.
GCATTAAAATACCCGCCAAACGGGCAACCCCGCTGGCATAGGTTTCTTGCCTGGCATTGCCCCCTACCCTGTTCAATATGTATGGGTTCCGGTTTGGACAAATGCGCACAGCGGGCAAATATTACATGCCGGTCTTCGTACGTTTTTTTAACCACTTCCTTAAAATGATTCTCCACACAGGTCAATTCCCAGCCGGGCAAAAATTCTCCGTCTGGTAATGCATCCACGCCATCTTTATTACCGCTGATGCCCACAAATTTTTCCACATAACTATACCAGGGTGCAAGGTCCTTATAACGGATGGGCCAGTCAACCGCAAAGCCATCACGTGCAGGGCCTTCAAAATCAAAGTCGCTCCAGCGCTGGGTTTGCCTGGCCCACATAATACTTTTGCCACCCACCTGGTAACCCCGTATCCAGTCGAATGGTTTGTCCTGAACGTATGGATGTTCGGTATCTTTTACAAAAAAATGCATGGCATCTTCCTTAAAAGCGTAGCAGCGGCTAATCACCGGGTTCTCTTTCCGGATGGCATAAGGCACCTGCCCGCGATGAGGAAATTCCCATGGCAGCATGTTGGTGGTAGGATAATCTTTCAGGTGTTTTACATCCCTTCCGCGTTCCAGCAACAAAGTTTTTAAACCCTTTTCGCAGAACTCTTTTGCGGCCCATCCGCCACTCATGCCACTGCCAATTACAATGGCGTCAAAAGTATTTTTATTATCGCCCATATTGTCAATTAAGAATTAAAAATTATGAATTAAAAATTTTGCAAATGCATTCAACTTTTCTGTTGGCTATCTTTCCTTTGTTGGTTGCATGATGCCGTTAAACTGTTTTATTCAAAAGGAATTTATTATAAAGAATGGGCGATCACTTCCGCCATACACCATTCTTCATTTTTCATTTTTAATTTTTAATTCTACATTAAACCACCTTTACACAACCTTTAAAATTACTCCCCGGTACCATCTTGTATTGCATCACGTTGGTCATGTATTCCATGGATGAAGTGAAAGCCTGTACGGTATGCCGTTTGGTTGTTGCATAAAAATATTGCACATCTTCCGGGATGTCTTTTTTACTTTCGATGGCAGCAAGCCATTCTGATTTTTGCTGCGGTGTACAACCTGTAAATGAACTGCCATATTTCTTTTTGGCCATTAGCTCAAATGCTTTCAGGCCGGCAATAAATTTTTGCTGATTTTCGGGTTCATAGCAATCATCCACCATCATCAGTGTAAACTCCCATGGCTTATTGCCAGGGTAATTTGTTAATTTTTTAAGTGGCAGGATGGCGTCCGATAATTGAATCAACATTTTTTCTTCACCCCCGGTGATTGAAATATTTTTCAATTTAACCAGTGCGGCTTCCTCCTTTTGTGCACAGGATGGAAATACCATGGCCCCGATAGAAAGAGTAACAATACCTGAAATCGCTTTTCGCCTGTTCATGAGTAACTTTTAAAAAATTTATTGAATAGTGATGAATGATAAATGGATAACAATAAAAGGACGAACTGCAGGGAGTGAATGATCAATCACATTTTTTCATTCTCCTTAAAACATTCCCACTTAGTACATCATTCATGAAATTAAATTACAAATTCATCAAAAATGAAGATACATAAATGCTTTAAAAACCTCCCTTTCAACTTTTGATATTTTTAAGGTATTTCATATTGTGCTGCATGCTTTCAAAAGGGGTACTGCTGTACTCTTCCTGCTCAATAAAAAAATATTTTAAGCCGGATTCATCGCTGTGATCCAACATCTTTTTTATATCCAGCCCTCCCTTACCAAATTCGGTACTGTGTTTTTTTGCCAGGTCCATATCTTTCAGGTGCCATAATGGAAAGCGTTTGGGATAGCGGGTAAAATAATCCAGCGGATCTTTTCCGCTGGCTACCACCCAGCCAAGATCCAGTTCCATACACACATAAGCCGGATCGGTATTTTCAATTAATACATCATATAATACTTTACCGTTCTCCTGTTCAAATTCATAATCGTGGTTGTGGTAACCAAACTTCATATTTAATTTTTTACAGGCCTCACCCGCCTTATTAAATTGTTCCGCAACTTTTTTATAATTGTCAACCGTTTGGCCATTGGATGGCATGGAGGAACAGATTATGTACTCCTGCCCCGACAGTACGCCCTCCTCCATGGTTTGCTGCCATTTATCATCCAGGTGTACATGGCCGCTCCTGAGCGTCATACCAAGCCCGGAACAAATCTTTTTCATTTCAGCCGGTTTAAATCCGTAGTAGTGCCCTTTATCACTTCCGGCCGATTCAATTTGTTTGATACCGAGTGCCGCCAGTTTCCGTAAAGTTCCGGCTGCATCTTCCAGCATTTCTTTTCTTACCGTATACAACTGTATACCGGGGTTGCTCACCTTACTACCTTTAAGATCGAATGAAGAAAGCATCATTGATCCTATTGCCAGTGTGCCGGTTTGTTTTAAAAATTTACGTCGTGTATGTATCATGGTTGGTTGATTGATTTGGAAATAATTTGTTTACAATTCGGTTGATGATATAATCGATTCAATGTTAATTTCTTTATAACACAGGCTTTAAAATATCTATTCAATATTTTTTATCCTGCGCAGGTAAAAGGCCGGCAATAAAAATTACAGGCCTAAAAATAATTACATGCCTGAAGCTACGAGCCCTGCTGATCATAGTTGAAAATATTTATAAAGAAGATGTACAATCGTTGAAGGAGGCATCTAATTGAAAAAACTGCATATATGAAATTCAATATAGCTATAAGCCATTGATAAAAAAAAATAAACTAACCGAATGTTATTAAACTAAAACAATTGGTTAAAAAAGTACCGGAATAATTTCGGCATTTTAAAATATCCCGTTGAAATATAAATTAATTGTTGAGTCTAAAACAGCCATTTTTAGATAGATAACACGGGTACATCCCAAACTGTCGCAATTGTTGCCAACCTTTATAATGTCCGGTGCAGTTGGTGTATCTGCTATTCAATTATTAAGTCCCTTATCATCGAATGCAAATGGCAAAGGGATTAGTCAAACGTCCCGGAGGAACAAAATATCGGTAGAAATTTAAAATAGAAAAGTCGATAAGTCCCATAGGGACGGGATATGAAAACAACGCTATGAAAATTTATTGGCTGGATTGTATCGAAATTCATTACTGAAATACCCGGATAATATCACGTCCCTATGGGACTTTGATTCATTAATGACATATTCTGCTACCGATATTTTGTCCCTAACGGGACGTGGAATTGCAAATAAAATTTTGGGGATGCAGCGGGGGATGCATTTATGATTTTTGCAAGGGTTGCCAACCTTTTGCAAGTTATTTTCAATTCAATAAAGCCTTTACCAAGATTGGCAACCCTGTATTAGTGAGACAATTTTAAATGCCCCCCACCGGGGTTACAAACAAAAGAACTGCCTTATATTTACCTTCAAAAAAAGTTAATTATGAAAAATATTTCCCGCCGTAAATTTTTAGGTGACAGTTCCAAAGTTTCCCTTGCAGGAACTGCTATATTTGCATCGAACAAGTCAAATACAAAAACAATGAATCATATTTTTATACACCATGTTTATTTCTGGTTAAAGAATACCGGCAATGTGGAAGATCGTAACAAACTGGTAGCTGGCCTTCAAAAGCTGTCGAAAGCTACCACCATCAAACAGTTTCATATTGGTAAACCTGCCAATACCAACAGGGAAGTGATTGACAGCTCCTACGCTGTATCGTGGATGCTGATATTTGAAAATGATACCGACCAGGCCACTTACCAGACCGACCCGATTCATTTGAAATTTATTGAAGAGTGTTCGCACTTATGGTCGAAGGTAGTAGTGTATGATGCGGTGGATGTGGATGCAAAATAGTGGCGGCGTTTAAATGCCTGCCTTTTTTATAAAGTATCAATAAAAAATAAACCCGCAGACTACGGGTTTATTTTTTATTCGCTTCTCAAAATTTTATTTCAATCCCGGCTGTTAGCCCCGGGTAGTATCCTAATTTTTTAGCGTCATTACTTTCTCTTACTTTTTTTTCCCTGCTTTATTTCTTAATATTTCCCTGGTTTTAGTTCCCGATTCTTTCAGGTCATCTTTCTTCCAGCCACCATAATCGGATGCAGTAGTATTTAATACCGAACAGGTTTCATCTTTATCCGATACCGACCAGGTGACCCAACTTAATTTCTTCGCTTCCATCCAGGCAATCCATTTATTCCATTCCACGTAATCAATTGGGCCGTTACCGGAAGCCTGCATGCCCGCTGATTCTGATATAAAAACAGGCAGCCCTTTGGCTATGGCTGCGTCAGTTCTGTCACGCAACATTTGCTTATGTGTTGCCGCATAAAAATGCATGGTGTACATCAGGTTTTTATACCCGTTGATGGGATCTTCCGCAGGCAAATTAATATCCTGGTCCCAATGCGGGCTGCCCACCAGTATAATGTTATTGGGATCGATGGCCCTGATGGTAGCAATGATTTCTTCCGCATATTTTTTAACCTCCGGCCAGGTTTCGTAATCGGGTTCGTTTACTATTTCATAGATGATATTTGGGTTGCTGCCATAGGTGGTAGCCATGGTTGCAAAAAAGCTTTTCGCTTCTTTTAAATTGAGATTATGGCTATGCCAGTCGATGATGACGTAGATGCCTTCATCAATGGCTGCTTCTACTACTGTTTTAATCAACTGCATACTGCGGGCTGAGTCTTTCAGGTAGCCTTTGTCTGGCTCTACGCCCAGGGCAGCCCTTACTACATCACATTTCCAATCTTTGTGCAGCCACTTTGTAGCGGCAGAAGTATAGAACCTGGGATGAAAACAACTCCAGCCAAAGCTCACTCCATTCAATACAACGGGTTGATTGTTCTGATCTGTTAATTGGGTGCCGGTTACTTTTAGCTGGCCATGTGTTTTTACCGGCTGGGCGGTAGCGTACATGGTAGTACATAAAAGGATTAATGTGATTAGTTTCATTGAGATGTGTTTTTATTGTGATGTCTGATATCTGATATCTGATGCCCGCCCGGCTGAACGTCCCGCCAGAATGACCTTGTCGGGCTGGCGTTCTGACGGGTCTGGTGTCTGATTTCTTTCAATGCCGGCTCTATCATGGTGAGGCAATACAGGGCACTGCCCTGGTTTGAAATTTCAGTTTTTATATTATCAAATATCCAATTTCTTTTAGTCTTAATAGGCATTAAATAAAAATTTGAAAGAGATTAACAAATAATCATCATAAACTAACAATGTGAAACAAATCAGCCATCAAAAATCAGCCCCGTCCGAACGCTTGCCTGACAAGGTCATTCTGATGTTGATTCATCCGGGCGGGCATCAGACATTACCGATATATCCTTTTCAAATCCTTTTCAAATAACGTGTATTTGTTATTATAAAATTTCCAATGGTGCGATGGGCTGCACCATCGCTTTGAGATTACGCCCTTACAGGGCTGAGTCGCGTTTTTTTTATTGTTCATCATATATTCAGTTTCTACCGATATATTCTTTTCAAGTCGCTTTCAAACAACGTGTGCCTGTTATTATAAAATTCTAAAAAATCGGCTTCGCTGGCCTGGCCGGGGAAGGGTGCGTAAAAATGGGTTGGACTGGTTTTATCATTTCTCCAAACCAATACATAGGTTAATCTCATTTTTTTTGTCTTCACCGCTTTTAATAAGGTGCCGGTCCACCAGGTAGTATTGGGTATGGATTCCAGGCCTGTTTCTGTAAATGCGGCCAGCTTATTCGCCTTCCTGGCAAAGTCTGAAACTATCTGCAGTTTCATGATACCGGTATCAAGATTGTATTTTCCATCGCGGCCGAAGTCAGCATAATTATCTACCCCTACCATGTCTACCCACTCGTTTCCGGGATACCGGTCGAGGTATTGCGCTTCGGTTTTGAAAATGCAATCCGGGGAAAAGGCATAAATAAAATTATGTACGCCTATACTATCCCGTAAGTAGGATACCGTAAATTTCCATAATGTAGTAAATTCCTCCCGGGTACAATGAGCTTTGCCCCACCAGAACCAATTGCCGTCAAATTCGTGAAATGGCCTGAATATCATCGGCACCAGGTTGCCATCATTGCCTTTGATGGTTTTTACAAATTCTCCGATACTGCGTAAAATGGTTTTGTACTTTTCATGTTGCCCGCCACCGGGTACAATATATTTTACGGCAGGCAGGGATACAGAGTCTTTCCAGTAAAAGCCACCTGCTGATACGGGGTTGGAAAAATGCCACGCAACAGTTGTAACTCCTCCCCTGTTGTAGGTGGCTGCAATATTTTTTCGCAGTGACTGCCTTGTATTTTCAATGGCAGTTTCCGGTCTTCCGGAAAGGCCGCTGAAATCAACTCCTATTACCGCCGGGTGTGAACCCGTTACCGATTTTACATCCGACCGGTCTTCATCACCCGACCAGCCATGACCGTATTCTGTTGCATGCTGATGGCCAAAGAGAATATGCTTTTTGGAGAGCTTGTATAAGTTTTTGTACAAGGCTTTTGTTTCGGGAGTGGCGTTTTGATCAATCAGTTGCAGTTTGCTTTGGGCAAATGCAGCGATGGATATAAAGATGAGAATGATAAATAAAGAGTAGTATTTCATTTTCCTTTTTTGATATGTTATGAATTATTGGATAGTTGACTTGCTGATAAATTGAAACTCATGAGACCTCACCCCCCAGCCCCTCTCCAAAGGAGAGGGGAGCCCGACCCTGCTAACGTAAATCGCTTTTTAATAAGGTAAATTGGCTCTCTAATTACGCCGGGCCGGGGCGGGTGTCCCCACCCGCCACGTACAACGCTTTAGTCAACGATATTGAATTACCTATTACCCATTCACTTTACTCCCATTTCATTTTACTTTTTAAAAACGTTCCCAGCTCCTTTGCAATCTGTTTATGTTCTTCCAGGTCGGGGTGGCTGTCGCAGCCTTTGTGGTAACGCTTTTTATAAAAATAGGTATCTACTTTTTTATCTCCCTGGTGTTGCATTGCCTGTTTGATGCCTGCCAGGTAATTTTTTAACACCGCTGTTAATGAGGCATCCCCCATTGGGCTGGTTAATAATATGATTTGCGCTTTTGGATAATGGCCTCTTAATGCATGGATGAATTTTACATATTCGCTGCAGAATTTTACAGAATCCTGTACGCCGTCATTTTGACCCAGGCATACGGTTACTACATCCGGTTGATAATTATTAAAATCCCATTGAAGAGAATCTCCCCGCAGATCAATCTTATCAAAAACGGGTGGCATCGTGATATTCATACCACAACAACTGTGCATTAAACCAATGCCGGAGGCCGCACTCAGGCTCCATTGTGCATTCAGTGCCCTTGATATTGTGGGACCATAACTTATCCAGGCATTGTGCTGATCCTGCCATACTCCCTTGCCACAGGGCACTGTAGACTGATCGCTACCGGTGCCGCAGGTGATGGAGTTGCCGATGAATTCTATTTTTCGGGCAGGCTTTGCCGGGAGCGGCAACAGGGCTTCGCATTTCAAGCCGACAAATTCGAGCCAGCCGATATTGGATTCTGTATTCTTACAGATGATTACGGTGTGTTCGGTATTGGCTAAGCCTGTTGCAATTACGATTGTATTGATCTTTTCTTTTGTTTGAATACGGCTTGCTTTACCATCGATGACAATCTCCAGGTAATTGTGATTTTTGCCCCATAGTTCCTGGTCGTTTACCAGCAGTTCGCAATATGCGCCTTTGAATTTAGCTGTGATATAAACTCCCGGGCTCCAGAACCTCGGTTTCTTTGCATCCCTGAAATCTATCCTGCCTACGTATTGAAACATTGGATGATCGGCTTCATATAATTGGAGACTATCTTTTGTTAGGTTTGCTTTTGCTGATTGAAAACCGGCTGATAAAACAATCAGATGGAAGAGGAATATTTTGATGAGCAATTTCATTACTGATGATTTTAGATCTTACTTGTTTTCTCAGTGGGTTAAGATAGTTATTAGATGAACTTTTCCGGCTACCAATATTATGTCCCGATATGCATTGTCATTTAGTTAAGGATTTCAATTGCCACGTCCTTCAGGGCGTGGTAAAAAAACAGATAAAATAAATACGGCTTTAGCCGAATCGCTATTTGGCTAAAGCCGGTAAGAGAATTATTTCACTTTATCACCGTCCTAAAGGCGCGGTGCAAATCAAATAGCTGGCTTACTAGATGACACTGCTCTCTGAGACGTTATACCTGGTTGCACCGAACTTATCACACAATTAAAGTTCAACACCCGATAGCTATCGGGTGGTATTCAGTACAAGAGGGCGATCCGCCACGGCGGACAAGTTGCAACAATGCTGCCATGAAATCCTTCTTAGCCCGGACAACCATTTTTTAATTATATCGAAACGCTGCACCCAGGTCGCCAATCATCACTTTAAAATCTCCCGGTTCGGTTACCGTTTTTAATTGTTCATTTACAAATGCCAGGTCATCTTTATTGATAGTGAAACTGACCGTTTTGGTTTCACCTGCTTTCAGGTCAATTTTTTGAAATGCTCTTAAGCGTTTCATGTTAGGCGTTATGCTGGCGTACATATCTCTTGAGTATAATTCAACGGTGTGTTTGCCATCTCTTGCACCCGTATTTTTTACTTTTACGGTAATGGTGAGGTTGGCGTTTCCTTTCAATTCAGTGGTGTTTAGTTTAATATCACTATACTCAAAACTGGTATAGCTTAAGCCATGCCCAAATGCAAACAATGGATTGTAACCGGTATGCACATCATCATTAAAAACCTCCCGTATTTCTTCGGTTGGCTTCCGGTCGTACATAACTATTTCGCCCATGCTGCGTGGGTAGCTAAACGGTAATTTGCCATTGGGGTTATAGTCTCCAAACAATACATCTGCTATGGCCTCGCCTGTTTTCTTTCCGCTCCAGTAAGCCATCAGTATGCCTTTCATGGCAGGTGCAATGCCGGTTATAAATCTTGGCCTTCCTTCTGTTAGTACCAGTATCACGGGCTTACCGGTTGCTGTGGCAGCTTTTGCCAATGCCACCTGGTTTTCATCCAATGCCAGGTCAGCAATATTACCGGGGCTTTCGGCGTATGCATTTTCACCGAGGCATAAAATGATGGCATCCACATTTGCAGCGGCAGCGGTTAATGCAGCGGCATCATAATTTAATGGATTATCAAAACCTTTACCCGTGGTGGTTACTACATTTGAAGCACTTAGTTTGGCCGTGATGGTTTGTAAAATAGTTTTGCTGTCTGCCGGGTACCATTGCTCCTCTTTACCCTGCCAGGTATAGCTCCAGCAGCCATTCAATGCACTGATGCTTTGTGCGGATGGGCCAGCCACCAATACCTTTGCGTTTTTTGACAATGGTAATGTATTGGTTTCATTTTTCAATAAAGTCATCGCTTCATGGGCAGCATCCAGCGCCAGTTGCTGGTATTCGGGTTTTCCGAAATTGGCAATAGCTTCTTTTTCAGGATAAGGATTATCAAATAAGCCCAGCTTGTATTTCAATGATAAAATTCTTTTCACGGCATCATCAATCCTGCTCATGGGTACTTTTTTTTGTTGCACGGCTTCTATCAACAAATCGTAAAAAGAAAAATCAGTTGGCACCATGCTCATGTCGATGCCCGCATTTACGCAGATGGCCACCGCGTCCCCTGGTGTAGCTGCAATGTTGTGCCGGTCGTGTACCCGCTTAATATCTTCCCAATCGGTTACAATCAGCCCTTCAAAACCAAGTTCCTTTCTGAGAATATCCGTTAATAAATATTTACTGGCGTGAACCGGTACGCCGTTTATTTCACTGGAGTTAATCATTACCGTGGAAGCACCTGCTTTTACCGCTTCCCTGAACTGGGGTAAATAATATTCACGCATTTCTATTTCGGGCATATAAATAGGTGTTCTGTCTTTCCCCGTTCGGGAAGCAGAGTAGCCCAAATAATGTTTCATGCAACTTGCTACAGCGGTGGTACTTTTCAGGCCATCTTCCTCGTAGGCTTTTATCACTGCGGCTCCCATTGTCTTCCCGATAAACACATCTTCACCATAGGTTTCCGGAAACCTTGACCACAATGGCTGGCGGCCAATATCCAGTACAGTGGCGAAGTTCCAGCGAACGCCGGATGCCCTTAATTCTTTTGCCGCCACTTTTGTAATTGCTTTTGCCAGTTCCATATTCCGGGATGCAGCCATCCCGATATTCTGGGGAAATAAGGTAGACTCCAAGGTATAGGTTTGCCCGTGTATACCATCCAGGCCGTAGATTACCGGGATTTTTAGCCTGGTCTTATTGGCCTCGTCAGCGATCTCTGTCAACAGCTTATGCCATTGAGCCACGGTTAATGCATGATTGGTTACATTTAAAATGGAACCCACTTTATAATCTGCCACCGCCTTTTTTAAGGCCGCCGCATTTAATTCACCATCCGTTTGGGTACCCACCACCCCCAATGTTACCTGTGTCATCTGTCCCACTTTTTCTTCCAGGGTCATTTTAGCCAATAAGTCATTTATTTTTTTATCTGTTGTGGTAACGGAATTTTTTATTTGGGCATGCAGGTTAACGCAGATGCCTGCGTAAACAATTAAAAACAGTAGGCGCTTCATAGTGAATGTTTAAAGACAGATGTGAACAATGATTTATTCTGTTGATATTTTTGTAAATGATTGAATCAGTTTCCAGGTACTTTTATCGTTATCGAAAACGGAGTTGAGCCCCTGCTCTTCCATGGGTGGGTCGGATGTATAATCATCCCCCTCGCCCCAGGCGTAATGACTGTCTTTTGCCGCCCTGCCGATACCACCAAAACCCCAGAAGTTGCACCCGGCAACAATGCCGCTGCGCAAACGGCTCTCATTCCACAGTGTAAACATTTGCCGGTAATAATTATCCCGCAAGTCAGTGGATGATTTATTAATGAATGAATGGTTGTCGCGTGGCAGGCCAAACTCTTCAATCACCAATGGCTTTTTTAATCTTTTAGCAACTTCAATGTGTTTGTCAATATACGCGGAGGTATTATTTAATATCCTGCTAAAACCGGCGGCAATAGCTGTATCGCTGAACCATCCCCAGTTTTTTGGCCATATATGAATGGTCAGGTAATCAATGGTTTTGACTGCATGTGCGGCTTCAAATGTTTCCATGTTTTCGCTACCCATCTCCCCTTCGCTACCTGTGGTTACAAGGTGATTGGGATCAATGGATTTTACAAGCGAAGAAACCTCTTCAATCCATTTCGTAAATGCCGGAATCGCTTTGGCCCGCATGGGCCTTGGTTCGTTGGCAAGCTCCCAGGCCATGATGGCCTCATCATCCTTGTATGGCATTCCACTGATGGTATTTGTCCTGTTCACAATCAATTTCAGTTGATCCTTATATGCATCTTTACATGGGCCACAGTTGTAGAACTGTTGCACGATATCCCTGTTTTCATCCCAGGTTAATTTTCTTCGCATAATACTGTCGGGAAGTAATCCGTTCCAGTTGAGGTACTGCAAAAACCCACCACTCCATTCCCAGTTATTGCTTAAATAGATCACCGCTTTCATATTGCGTTTACCCATTTCAGCCAGCAGGTAATCCAGCCCTGTTAATAGTTTATCATTAAATTTCCCCTGTTCCGGCTGAAGGGATGGTGATACTCTTTGTACTCCGTTTATCTGCCCCGTACCTTCCACGCCGGCCAGCACCCTTAAGTTATTTACCCCCTTTTTATGAAGAAAATCCAATTCCTTTTGCAGTCTTTTTTTTCCTCTTCCTGGGTCATCCAATAATGCTAACAGGCCACCATACCAATAATTGGTGCCGATATAGTAATAAGGTTTACCATTTAATATGAACTGGTGATTTTTTACACTTACAAAGGAATTTTGAGCCTGTACCAATTGACACATCATAAAAACTATTACAACCAGGGCGGTAGCATTTCGAATATTTCTTTTAATCTTATTCATATCATTACTATTCTTTCCTGATTTACATGTTGTAAATATCCTGCAACAAAACAATTTAATTTTCATACAAATTCAATCAGCTTTAATACATTGGTTCATTTAACTATCTACGATCCCGCAAGCAGGAGAAACCCAAAGAGCATAAAAACAAGCGACATTATTGTTCATAAAATGATTCAAAAAATAACCTGGTACCGGCTTAAAAAAAAACTGGCGCCGTTTATTTATTTCACAGCAGCCAGGTTTTATATGTAAATTATATTTCGTGGCTAGTAAAAAAGCTGTTTTCTATTTAACAGGCAACACTTATTTACTACCGCACTATTTTGGATTCTTCTTTAACTACACGTTAAATGCTATAATTCTATCCCCCTAATTTAACCCCAGGGCATCCACATAGATTGTGAAGCCGCCACTTCCACTATATTCTTTTATAATGATTTCACTGATAGTAGTGGTACTGGTAAGCGTGGAAATAGGAATTGAATAATCTGTCCATGCTCCCTCAACAATTGTAATCAGGTACTTATCAGCACCATTAATTCCTATATTGACTTTTTTACCTGCACTACCGGGAGCGCCATATATAGAAACTTTAAATGTAGTATATGCCGATACATTCACACTAGCGCCTCCAAGTTGTAATGGGGAACCATAACCGCCTACATAATTAATTTTAATTGATTTTGTTCCTTCTCTTACAGGAGATGTATTATTTCTATCTGAAGTACCTCCCCATCCGCCACCAATCCAACCGGTGCTTGTCCAATTGGACGTAACGGCATCATTATAAAAAGGCAGTGCAATAATCGGAGCCGGAATGCTACCGGTAATTTCTAAAATATCTGTTGATTGTACTTTAAGTGTTGAATTCAATACCGCTAATGTTACCTTACCTCTTAATACTCCCATAGGAACTTTCACTACAATCTGAACAGCCGTTTGGCTTATGAAAGTTGTAACAGCAGGAGCATTGTCAAACAAAACCGAAGTTACCAGGTCGAGGTTGGTGCCGGTAATGGTAAGGTCTGCCCCGGGATCAATTGGATTAGGCGCCATCGTTGCAATAGCAGGTAACACTACATTCAAATCCATTGCTGAAATTGTTTGTACTCCTGAAGCAGCTTCCAATGTCAGCTTGCCTTTTGTTGCTGCCGCCGGAATTTTTACAACCACCTGGGTAGCAGACTGACTTACGAAGGTTGTAACCGGTGTGGCAACTCCACTGAATATTATTTTTTTGGCAAGATCAAGGTTTGTACCGGTAATAGTGAGATTGTCTGCGTGCTTAATGGGGTTTGGAGAGAGGCTAACAGTAAGGGGCAAGGTCACTTTAAGCGTATCGGCGGTTTGTACTTCGCCTGGCTTTGTTCCCCCATAGTAAATAACCAATGGGCCGGTTTGCGCATTCAGCGGCACTTTAACCACCAACTGGGTTAAAGACTTACTTACAAAAGAAGTAGTATCCACAATTTTATCATTGGCAAATTTCACACCTGTTGCCCATTGAAGGTATTGACCAGTAATCGTAACATTGTCACCAGGACGTGCTGTACCTGTTATAGATGTGATAGTAAGTGGAACCAGCAGGTTTAATCTGGTTTTCGATACAATATCTCCATCCGGGGTTTTAAGCTTTATGAATCCCTGCTGCGTTTGCAGCGGTACAATAATTAAAATCAGTTCGGATGTATGTTGTAAAAAAGCTGCTTTCGCAACTGCTGCTCCCCCCGTTAATTCTATTGAGGTTACTTTATCGAGGTTGAGACCAATAAACCGTAGCGTATCGCCGGGCTTTGCCCCCGTGGGGCCAAAGCTCAGTAACTGCACAAGCCCGGATGTAACATTTTCATCTTTCTTACATGAACTTGTTATTCCAATTGTAAGTACCAGGCCTATCAAAAGCAATAATCGTATGTTAGATATCTTAAGCATGCTTTCTGTTTTTAAATACTTTATATAATTGTTTATTTAATAACCTTTGGAACCACCCTGAAATTATCCAACGACAAATCAGCATCTAAATCGCCAGGGCCATGGAACAGCAACCGGGTCCAATACCCGTTAGGATTGACTACAGGTTTTACCTTATAACTTGCTACCACTTCTTCAAAAGGAATCACCACTGTTTGCCATTGGCCCTTTGTATCGTAAGGTGGTTTCCATTGATAAGCATCATTATCTTCAGCACTTAAAGCCACATTAATTTTAAGCATATTTGAATTATATGGCTTCATCGTATTTACTTCAAATTTCAGGTGATAATCTTCCGGCTTAAGTATGGCTGCATCAGGAATATTTTTACTGTGGGCAGGCATAGCTGATGCCGGGCCACCGGCTAATTCATTCCAGCTCCAGGCACCAATAGCTTTCCTGAAACGCAGGTAATTACCATTGATTTTTTGAGGATCAGCGGCGCCGGGGCTGGTGATTACATAAGAAGCATTCCACCATCCTTCGTAAGGGTCACTATCAATAAACATATTCCTGTTATCCCTGAACCAGAAGTTAGACAGGGTTTCACCAAAATTCGATTTCACCGTAATTTGACCTGGCAGTGCTCCCGCCGGAACCCTTACCTGTATTTCCTGGTCTTTTAGTGATACCTGCTGACCAGTTACTCCACCAGTGAAAGTGACGATAACCGGGCTATAAAAAAAATCGCCCCTGATGGTGGCTATATCGCCGGCATTTACATACTCAGAAACCATACTATACACTGCCGGCTTGCTGATCTGCACCTGGAAGGCATATAACAGGGAGTCGCCATTTTTAAAGAATATCTTCAACCTGTTATTAATGGAAAGCGGAATTTGAGAAGGAACATTTACGAGTATACTCGTATTGGTAATATAGGTGGGGTTTAAACTGGCTTTTTGATCGTTAAACCACATTTCTACTGCGTTTCCAAGGTTTTCACCCATGATGGCAATTAGCTTACCCTGGCCTGCACCCACTAAAAGAGAATCAGATGAAACCGGGTTGGTGACCCTTACATAATTGATTTTGGGTGTACCACCGCCATCATCATCTTTGCTGCAGGATGTAAATGAACCTGTCACCGCCAGGGCCATGAACAGTAGTACTATAAATTGATTGAGTGTTTTCATTTGATTGATAGTTTTTAATACAATGATTTGAATATACTTATGGATAATCAACGGCAGGCTTTTTTAAGTTAGGTGCCAGGCTAATTTCTGCAGAAGGAATTGGCAAACGGAAATTACCCGAATTTGCGGTCACCTTTCTTTCTGTGGTAGCCCAGGTTGTTTTCTTAAAAGTCCATTCTGTAGGATTTGGAAACGCATCGGTTCTGATGTTAAAGAGGCCGCGGTCCTGGCTGTTTAGAATCTGGTAGGCCTTTTGCGGATTATAATAATGCAGGCTTACAAAATCATACCAGGCCATGCTTTCCACGGCAAATTCAATCATTCTTTCTTTAAATACAATATCAAATGTAAGCGGCGTAGGTGTATTTGTAAAAGGGTCTACGAGCAGGTAAGGTGATAATCCCGCCCGGGTATGTACCATATTAAAATATGCCAGGGCGGTTGCATCGGTTGTGGAAGCAGCGTTTCCGATGACCGCTTCAACATACACCAGGTACATTTCTGCAAGGCGCATCATATAGGTATCATTCGGATAGTTTTGCTGGGCTGCGTTGCTTCCCATCCTGGCAAGATCTTCATTTTTTCCAACCACATATTTTTTGATAGAGGCAAAATTCACATCACCGCCTGTATTCGGAACAACTAATTTTTGACTTACACTGGTACCATTTACATTCAACACCTGGGTTATTTCGCTATAACCGGCGCCAGGCAGCATAAATGTGGTTTTCAACCTTGTATCCAGCGTGCGCCCTTTTAGCATGGTATCACCCGATGCCTGGATACCTTCATACTGGCTAAGCATCCACCAGGTGGCACTTTTATCTCCGCCCCATCCATCACCGTTGGCAATATCGTTGCTGAAATTTAAGTAGGAAGGCATACTGTTTGCCGTGCCGTAAGATGAATAAACCCATTGTAAAGAAAACAAGGATTCTGAATTGTTATCATAAGGGAACTTAAACAAGTCTTCATATTTTGCCAGCAATTTTGCACCGCTTTGGGTAATCACTCTTTCTGCATAGTATTTGGCGCTATCAAGGAATGACTGCTTCCTTCCGTTCGGTCCGGTACCTTCCACACCTGCCCTGGTTAAGTAAAATCTTGCCAGCATACCCTCTGCCGACCATTTTGTAAGCCTGCCCGGTTGGGTAGCGATTGCCGGAAGATCTTCTGCTGCCGCACGCATTTCACGGGTTATAAAACGCCAGACACTTGGAATGGTATTCTTTTGCAGCGTTGTATCAGTAAGGTAATCAAGGTTGTTTGTTATCACTGGTACTTCACCCCAGTTCATCACCAGGTAGCGGTACGCCAGTGCCCTCATGAACCTTGCCTCAGCAATGGCCATTTTTTTTACCGAAGATGTAACGCCGGCGCCGGCAAATGTATTAATGTTGTATATCGCCATATTCGACTGGGCTACCACATTAAAGAAAGCACGCCAGGAGGCATTGTTTTCGCCATTTTCAGCCGTGGTGTTGAATAATACATTACCCCTGTCGTTATAGGCTGAATAAGCCGTTCCCGCCCTAAAGTCACCCAGGTTGTAATATGCCTTGTCATTATAATCGAACCAAACGCGGTTGTATAATGATGCTGTACCCGCCATTACCTGGCCGTCGGTTTTATAAAAGCTGGCATCAACAATGGCATCGGTTGGGGGCTTTACCAGGAAGTCTTTTTTGCAACTGATCAGCATGGCGACCGGTACAACCAGGCCAATCAAATATTTTAAACTATGTATATTTTTCATATTGAAATGCTTTAGAAGTTTACATTCAGGCTAAATGTGTAAATAGGGGTTAAAGGATAACGGCCATAATCGAGCCCGATGGCCTGGTTGAAATTGGATGCATCCCTGCCTACATAAGCGCCCACTTCGGGATCAAATCCTGAATAATTGGTTAATGTAGCGAGGTTTTGAACACCAATAGTAGCCCTCACTCCCCTCAATACTTTCTGCCTTTTAACCAATGACTGCGGTATGTTATAAGATAAAGACACATTCTTTAATCTCATGTATGAACCGTCTTCCACATACTTGTCTGTAATACGTGCATACGTTCCGTTTACATCCGCACCGCTAATGATCCTTGGTACATTTGTTCCAGGATTCATCAGCTTCGCTTTACCGTTTGCATCCAATCCGAGTTTTGCATAGTTCATAGCGCTGGTCATCATGTTGCGCCCCAGATTGATGTTGTTGGGATTGGAATTTTCCCAGGCGATGAAGTTGTATATATCATTGCCGTAGGTTGCTGTTATCAGTACACTCAGGTCGAAGCCTTTATAGCTAAATGAGTTGGTAAAGCCCCCAAATAATTTGGGCCATGGATTGCCAATATTCGTTTTGTCGTTCACATCAATTTTGCCATCCCCATTGATATCCCTGTACTTTACATCACCTACCCATATACCCCCAAATTGTTGTGTGGGGCGCCTTGCACCATTGTTATCAACAGGTACCGCGCTCTTGTTTATTTCGTCTTCAGTCTGGAACAACCCGTCCTGGATATAGCCCCTGAACAACCATGGTTGCGAGCCAATAGACGAGCGTTGTGTCCATGGGTCCGGTTGGTTGAGCCACCAGGAACTGCGTTCAAAGAATGCTGTTTCAGAATTTAAACTTTGTATATTACTTTCAAAATGTGAGAAGTTAAGATTCGATTCCCACCGGAAATCCTTTTTATTAACGTTGATGGTATTCAGGCTAAAGCTCCAGCCATTTGTTTTAAGATTACCGGCATTTACCAATGGTGGTTGTATGGATGCCGTACCTGCTGTGCCCATATACCAGGGCAGGCTTGCAGGCATAATCAGGTTGTCCGTATGCTTTACATAATAATCAAATTCCATCGACACCCTGTTCCTAAACAAGCCGAGGTTGATACCCACATTGTCGGTCCTTGTTCCTTCCCATTGAAAACCCTGGTTTGCATAAGCACCTGTTAAAAAGCCGGTACCCCATGGGGTTGGCCCCGGGCTAAGTGCCGAGTAAATGGCAGACTTGCTCCATCCCTGGTTGCCTACAAAACCCGTTTCCAACCTCAGCTTTAAATCACTGATGAAAGGGATGTTGAAAAATTTCTCCTGGTTAGCCCGCCATGCTACCGACGCAGAAGGGAATGTTCCCCATCTTTTATCACTGCCAAAATAAACAGAGCCATCCGTGCGGACACTGGCCGTAAAGATATACCGGTTGTCATAATTGTAGTTTACCCTTCCCAGGTAAGATTCCTGTGCCCAATTATCTGAACCACCAGTATTGCGGGCCGTAGCGTCATCAGCCCCTGCCCTAAGATCAAATATATCGTTGGTAAGGAAGCCTGTTCTGGAGCCAGATACATTCTTCCAGTTTGAGGCCTGGGATTCATGGCTTGCCATTACACCAATATTGTGCTTTTTGATTTGCTTGTTGTACTCCAGCAACTGGTTCCAGTTCCAATAAGCGCTTTGACTGGTACCGTTTGAGAGGGAAGCTATAGGGTTAACCGCCCATCCGATGGAATAAGTTGGTTGATAATAGATTGAGCTGCCAAAACCCAAATTTGTATTGAATGAAGTCCTTGCAACAAGGCCTTTTGCCAATGTAACCCCAAGATTTAACCCTCCAAGGAATTGTTTTCGGGTACCAGTATTAGTAACCAGTTGAGAGATTGCGATTGGGTTTACGGGCGAAAACTGGTGCGCCGGATTAGAAAGGTCGCCCCCACCCCATGTGCCGTTGAGGTTTTTTACAGGCACTTCGGGACTTAACTGGATAGAACGTATGATAACATTTTCCTGGCTGGTAGTGAGCTTCTCATCTGTTTGGTTAAAGCTGAGATTGGCGCCAATGGTTATCCATTCCCGGGGCTTGTTATCCAGGTTCAACCTGAACCCATACCGCTTAAAGCCGGAACCTTCTGCCACGCCTTGCTGATCTAAATATTCACCCGACATATAGTACGTGGTAGTATTGCTGCCGCCCGATAAACTCAACTGGTGTTTTTGCATCGCTGCATTTTTGAATAGTTCTTTTTGCCAGTCGGTGCCGGGTCCTAAAATAGAAGGGTCCAGTAATTCTTCCCGAACTGTTCCACCAGCGATGGCTTTGTACTCTTTCTGCATTTGTGCATACTGCGGCAGTGTCATCACATCTACCCTTTTGGGTGGTGTTTGAATATTGTACTGTGCATTGTAGTTGATTTTAAAGTCGCCATTTTTACCACGTTTGGTGGTAACCAATACAACGCCGTTGGCTGCACGGGAACCGTAGATGGCTGTAGCAGAAGGGCCCTGCAAAATCTGTACATCTTCAATATCAGCAGGATTTAGCCCAGCTAACGGGTTAGTAGAGTTTGCCGTGCCCCCACCATATAGTTGAACACCATCAATCACATAAAGTGGTTCAGTATTACCATTAATGGAACTGATACCCCGGATAGCGATTGATATGCCCCCGCCCGGCTGACCAGAATTTTGGGTAACATACACACCAGCCGCCCGCCCCTGGATGGCCTGCTCAATGGTAGTGTTTACTGTTTTTTCCATATCCTTTGCAGTAACGGATGTTTGAGCGGTAGTAAGGTTTGCACGCCTGGCGGTTCCATAACCAATCACTACCACATCACTCATAAGTTTGGTGCCGTCCGCTTCCATAACGACCTGGATATTGGTCCTGCCTGCAATTAAAATACTTTGAGTTTTCATACCAACATAAGTAACTATAAGCGTTTTAGCAGTCGCTGGTACGGTAATGCTGAATACCCCATTATTGTCGCCGGCTACATCCTTTTCCCCTTTAACGGAAATAGTTGCACCGGCAAGCGGAACGCCTTTGTCATCAGAAATTTTTCCGGTGATCACTCTTTGTTGTGCAAAGGATTTTTGAAGAAAAAATGTACATACAAGTACGAGTAGGATTTTACAGATTTGACCTTTCATATAGCAGAAATTTTATAAATTCAAAATTATAACTATTAAAACATTAAACTAATACTATTTTAACTTTTACTTGCCTGCTTCTTCGCTACCGGCACCAAAAACTTGGTTATTCCATAAAGTTGACCTTTAGATATTTTACCATACCGAAACCACCGGGAATAGCATTATATTCTGCAAATAAGGCATTCGTCTCCTGCCCGGCTGTTTATCAAAAAAGAGGTGATAAAAAAAACACCGGTATTAAACAATAGTATGCAATGTAAAACCTGTTTATCATACTATTTTATCTTCTATAACAAATTCCATAAAAAACCAAGCAGTCGAAGAAAGAGAATACAGGTGCTATTTTATTGTTTTATTTACCCGGCTAATTACTTCAATACAGGCCCTTGTGTTATGATAAGGGCATTTCCATATTCCCGCTTTGTCCTGTTCTTTCATGATTGTTCCGTCATCATTTCTGCCCCAGTACCATTCCCCGTAAATGTTATCTTTAATAAAATTGTTGACATAGTGCCATGAACGCAATGATTTTTCCAGGTAGCTGTTATCCTTTGTCAACTGCCATTGGTTAAAAAATCCAATCATCGCTTCTGCCTGTACCCAGGAGTGCTTTTCTTTTATCAAATGGCCGGTGCCTGCTTCATATTCGTACCAAAGCCCTCCATCCGTATCAATCCCTTCGGCTGCAGCCAAAGAAATTTTTGCTGATAATTTTTTGACCGCCTCTATTAAGGAGAGATCCTTTACTGTTTCCGCTGCTTCCAATAATAACCAGGCTGCCTCAATATCATGCCCGTAGGAAACCGTGTTTGATTTACGGTTCCATTTTTCATCAAAAAACAATATCAAATGGCCCGTATCAGCATCCGCAATATGATCCGAAAAATTTTTGACCAGCGTTTTAATTTGCCCTTTTAACTGATCGTCCGGCCAGATTTGATACAATGTTGTGTATGCTTCCAGCACATGAAGATGCGTATTCATTGTCTTTTTTTCGTTGGCATCTTTTGCACTCAGGCGGAGGTCTTCCATCGGCTTCCAGTCACGGGTAAACGCTTCCAGGTATCCTGTATTTTCGTTGTCAAAACTGTGAGCTTCAATTTGCCGGTACAATTCAATGGCAGTATGCTTCGCCATTTCGTTGTTGCTTATTTCAAAATAGGCGCTGCAGCCATATATGGCAAATGCCAATGCATAGATTTGTTTTTTTGTATCCAACGGTTGCCCGCCGGCAGTTACCGTCCAGTAAACACCTCCAAATTCTTTATCAATAAAACTGGCAGTTAAATAATTGAATGCAATTCTTGCCAGGTGCAGGTGTTTTGGGTGATGGGTTATTTTATAGGCGGAAGAAAAAGCCCAAAGTATCCGGGCATTCAGTACCGCCCCTTTGGGTGCATCGGGATACGGGATATTATTTTCATCTATCCTGCCAATAAAACCGCCGTTTACCGGATCATGTGTATTCCGCATCCAGTAATCCAGGATAGCGTTTAATTCAACGGTTACTTCATGTTGATACTGAATCAGTAATTCTGTGTTATCCAGGATTTGCTCCTGTTTGGCATAGTTCATAATCATTGCAAAAAGAAAATTGATTGGATCATTTATTTACTCACTCTTTTCACCTTCCATCTCAACAATTTTTTCATCGCAGCTTTTTTGGTATTGATGGTTTTGCTGTACAATATTGAAGACAGCTTGCACTGATGTGGCAGACCGAAACCCGTCTGCCGGAGTATTGATCACATAATCCGTCAACTGTTCAACAGAACTGGTGGCAACATGCATCCGGGTATCAGACGAAGCGTAATAAATAAATACTTTTCCATCCTCATCGGCGATCCATCCGTTACTGAAAACCACATTTGAAACATCTCCTACCCTTTCTTCACCTTCGGGTGCCAGGAAGTAACCGCCGGGCTTATGCGTAATGCAGGTAATATCATGAAGGGATGTCATAAACATATATAATACATAGCGAAGCCCTGCGGCTGTATTTCTTACACCGTGTGCCAGGTGCAGCCAGCCATGCTCAGTTTTAATGGGAGCCGGCCCCAACCCGTTTTTCATTTCATAAACAGTGTGATACACCCGGTTATCAATTACAATTTCATGTTCTACCACTGCGTTGGTAATATCTTTTGCCAGGCCAAAGCCAATTCCACCACCCTTTCCTGCTTCAATAAAACTATCCTGCGGCCTGGTATAAAATGCGTATTGTCCATCTACCAGTTCGGGATGCAATACTACGTTTCTTTGCTGTGCAGATGGTGTTTTTAAATCAGGCAGGCGCTCCCATGCTATCATGTCCTTAGTTCTTGCAATACCACATTGCGCAACCGCAGATGAGTGGTCGCCGTGTGGCGCATTGGGATCCTTTCTTTCGGTGCAAAAAAGCCCGTATATCCATCCGTCTTCATGCGCTACCAAACGCATATCATAAATATTTGTATCCGGCACATCCGTCTCAGGCATCAGGAGGGGATATTCCCAAAATTGAAAATTGTCAATCCCATTGTAACTATCTGCCACTGCAAAAAAGCTCTTCCTGTCAACTCCTTCCACCCTTGCTACCAATGCATATTTACCATTCCATTTTATTGCCCCTGCATTGAGTGTTGCATTAATACCAATTCTTTCCATCAGCAAAGGGTTGGTGGCCGGATTAAAATCGTATCGCCAGGCTAAAGGAGTATGGGCGGCTGTAAGCACCGGGTTTTTATACCGGTTGTACACTCCATTGCTTTCCACGAGCATTTCATTTTTCCTAACCACCAGCGAATGATGCATATCTTTTAAAATCCTTTCTCTTTTTTTAAACGCTGCTTTCATAAAAATTAGTTTTAATCTTCCAGTTTATTCCACCAGGTTCTTTTTAAAATGAGGACTACCACCACTATTGCCCCGATGGTAATCCATAATGGTGTTTGCATTTTTAATATAAAATACATGGGTAAAAGCGTAAAACATAATTGACCAATGATGCCAATTACCACATTGAACATATCCAGTTTGAACCGTTTGTTTCCAATAAATGTGGGATCATCTACTACAACCATTTCATGAATGGGTTTCCAGAAACCCCATGGCCTCACTGTTTTATAAAATGATTTTAATACAACGGCATCGGTGGGTGGCGCGGCATAGGTTCCAATTATACACCCTGCCAGCGAAAGCACAAACAGCAGTGGCCACCAGTACAAAGGCAATCCCGTAGTAACATAAGGCATCAGCAAAGCGGCTATGATGCCCACCGCCATACCCCAAAAAAAGCCATTGGCATTAAACCGCCACCAATACCATTTTAAACAATTGGCGGCCACATACCCGCCATACAATCCTCCTACAATCCATTGCAGAATTTCATTTACATCATTGGCCAGGAAACCAAAGAATACACCGATGGCCACCACCAGTACCCCTACGATATAATTCATGGAGATAATCTTTTTTGTACTGGCATGCGGGTTAATATATTTCAGGTAAATATCATTGGTGATATAGGCCTGTGCGGCATTGAGGGTACCGCTGAATGTTCCCATAAATGCGCCCAGCAATCCTGTCAACACAATTCCCAATACTCCTACCGGTAAAAAATTATTAACGGCTGCAGGAAGGATCCTTTCAAAATCAGTTACGCCATCGGGGCCTTTTAGATAAAGCTGGTTGTAGTACAATAAGGCAAGCACGGTTAAGCCGGTTATCATGGAGTAACGAATGGGCAACAACATGATGCTTACAAAACCAGTCATTTTACTGGCATCCTTGGGGCTCCTGGTGCTTAATACTTTTTGCATGTCGTAATTGGGTGCCGGCCCGGCCAGGGAAGCAAATACGCCTTTTAATAACATCATCATAAAAAACAAACCAAATAAACTGAATCCGTCATCTACAATTTTTTTATTTGCATCTGCAGCAATCTTACTCCAATCGAGGTTGAGCTTCCAGCTAAAAAACGGATCGCTCCATCCTTCCGGAACATTCAGTGTATGACCGTTGAGGTTTTGCATGGCAATTACCGCAATAGCGATACAACCGATCGTCATGATGGCATATTTTATTACATCCCCCAAAACGATGCTGTGCATACCTCCCAATATCGAATAGAACATTGCGAACAGGGTAAACACGATGCCATAAAAATGAGGGACATATTTTTCACTTACGTCGAATGGCACATAATCTTTTATGGTATCCCAGGGAATAAAAACCTGCATGAATTTACCAAGCCCGACAAAACCGTAGGCCAAAAACCCAAGGCAACTGATCAGGGCAAACGCAATTACGATGATATGTGATCCCTTAACGCCTTTGCCGGTCAATCCAAACCGGGTACGCAGCCATTCGGCACCGGTATTCGCATTGCTGCGGCGCAACCATTTGCTCAAAAACATCATCATAAATACCTGGTTAAAAACCGGCCAGAGCCAGGGTATCCAGATACTTTTGAGTCCGTACACAAAACACAGTGCTACCATCCACATGGTGCCACTGATATCAAACATGTCGGATGCATCACTTAGTCCAAGCATATACCAGGGCAGGCTTTTGCCACCCATCAGGTAACTCTCTTTGTTTTGTCTCGCCTTTTTCCTCATCCAAAACCCGATAAGGATCATGGTAACGAGGTAGCTTACTAAAATCAGGATATCGATCAGTTGTAATTTCATAAGCATTTAGCAGGCATGCTATTATTTAGTATTTGTTGGTGGTTAATCAAAATAATCAGACAGGATATTATTAAGGATCTTAAAACGGGAAATTTACCTGGTTGATTAGGCGCCACGGCAAAAAAAACTTCATACAAGTGGTGTCTTTTTTCATAATTGAAGTAACATGCAGACACAGGACTGGAGTCCTGCGCC
>JANPIJ010000380.1:0-3152 GCA_031424955.1 Ferruginibacter sp.
CAATTTCGGTTTCGCTGATCTTGAGAAATAGAGAGGGCATATTTTGTGATTTGGTCATTACAAATTTGCCCCTCTTTTTTGAATTTTCAATTCACCCTTTTATCCCTTGCAAAGTATAATCGCAAAAAAGGCAACGCTTATTTGAAATGACACGAAATGTTGCATTAAAAATGATTGTCAAATGCCTGGTGCAATTACTTATGGAGTTGGAGGTGAGATGGTTTAATGAGAGGATAAAGGAGATTACTGCGCCTATAATTAATACAAACAATCAACTTAAAAAAAAAGGCAATTACATCGTTTGGTTGAAGACGGTATAAATATACATACCAAAAACTACATGCAGATATTTTTTTAGGTGCGAATCGGTTTGTCACTTAAAGACGTGCCCAATCATATATGCACAAATGTCAACTTTCTGTAAGCCAATAAAATATCTTTACAAATTTTCAGAGTCAGGCTCCCCTCGCCTTTGGAGAGAGCTTGTCCCGATTCATCGGGAGGTTGGGGGTGATGTCATACGGATGGTGAGATAAACGAATACTTTTATAACCATAAACATCTCTTTTAATAAATTGCACACTGCTCTTGTTGCGCCACGCCGGAGCAGGATGGATTTGAATTGTACCATACGCACCGGAGGAACACAGCTTCCGTTATTTATAAACAAATATTGCACCCTTCCTCCTATTAAATAATATCTTTGAAATACCATCCAGTGATGGTGTACTTTCAATTCAAACAAATCTTTTATGTCGCACAATCGTATTTTGGCTTTTTCCAGTTCAAGGGCGGGCAATGGTGGTTACCTCGAATCCGCCGCCCCGGTTATTAAGGATTTTCTCGGCGATCAATTGTTAACCATCGCATTCATACCATTTGCAGCTGTGGGCAATGAGTACGACGAATACACATCCATGGTAAAAAAAGGATTGGAAGGTTTACCTGTTACGATTGAAACCGTAAAGCCGGATACCGCTAAGGAGACCATAGAAAAAGCAGATGTCATTATGGTAGGAGGAGGCAATACATTTAAACTGTTGCATGATATCTACGAATTGAAATTGCTGGATGTAATCCGTGATAAAGTAAATAAGGGAGCTCCTTATATTGGATGGAGTGCGGGGGCAAATATTACCGGTCCCACCATTGGTACTACCAATGATATGCCGGTGATAGAACCCAAAAGTTTTAATGCGCTGGGATTATTTCCTTTCCAGATAAACCCTCATTATACCAACGCCAAACCAGCAGGGCATAATGGCGAAACCCGTGACCAGCGACTGGAAGAATTCATCCAGGTAAATCCGGGTGTACCCATTGTATGTTTACCGGAAGGCACAGCGCTAAAAATGGAAAACGGTGTGCTGCAACTGATTGGCCAATTGCCCGGGGTGCTGTTTTATTCGGAGGCTGATTCGCCTGTTGCCATCAAAAGAGAAATCAATATAAATGAAGACCTCTCTTTTTTATTATGAGAAAAGATCAGTAGCTCCCGGTAATATTATTCAAAGCCAATATTTTTATTAAACGATTAGTGTTATTTTCAACCTGCAAAAAAAATTACTATGATTAACCAACTGCGTTTTTATGCTATCGCCTGTCTTTCGCTGTCGATGGCAGGCTGCAATAATAACTCTACCCCAACCGCCGGTACCGACAAAGCCCTTTCCTCTTTTAGTTCGGATAGTTTGGGTAAACACATTGCGGAGCTTTCCGCCGATGGACTCATGGGGCGAAAACCATTTACCGAAGGCGAAACAAAAACAATCAGTTATTTGCAGCAGCAGTTCCAGGCGGCTGGCCTGGAACCGGGTAACGGAAACAGTTACCTGCAGGAAGTACCGATGGTAAATATCACCACTCATGCAGTACCCGCAATGCAGGTACAATCCGCCAAAAGCAATTTCAACCTGGTGGGTCTGGATGATTATGTGATCTGGACGGATAAGACCGATTCCATGGTTTCCTTTAATAATGATGAAGTGATATTTGCAGGATATGGTGTAGTAGCACCGGAATATAACTGGAACGACTATGCAGGGCTGAATGTAAAAGGAAAAATCGTGTTGATATTAGTGAATGACCCGGGCTTTAACGCCGGTGACAGCAGCCTGTTTAAGGGCAAAACCATGACTTATTATGGGCGCTGGACTTACAAATTTGAAGAAGCCGCCAGGCAGGGCGCAAAGGGTTGTTTGATTGTTCACAACACGGTTGCTGCTGCCTATCCTTTTAAAGTAGTACAAAATAGTTGGAACACTTCCAAACTACACCTGGATGACCCGGGAAAAAACAAGGCTTATTCGGATATCATTGGTTGGGTAAGCCATGATGCAGCCAACAAATTATTAGCCGCTGCCGGTATGGACAGCACCTTATTTGCCAAAGCAGATCAACCGGGTTTTAAAGGAGTACCGCTGAATATCAGGTTAAATACCACCATGCAGGTAAAAGCTGTTTTCAATAAATCACAAAATGTAATTGGCAAAATAACCGGCAGCAAATACCCCGATGAAACCATTATTTATACCGCTCATTGGGACCACCTCGGTATTGGTGCGCCCAACGAAAAAGGAGATACCATTTACAACGGCGCCCTGGATAATGCCAGTGCTACGGCAGGATTACTGGAACTTGCCCGTGGCTTTAAACACCTCGACAGCATCCCCGAACGCACCATTGTATTTTTATCGGTAACTGCCGAAGAGCAGGGCCTTTGGGGTTCGGCTTATTATGCACAAAACCCTATATATCCCATCAATAAAACGGTCGCCAATATCAATATGGATGGATTAAACTGGTTTGGTAAAACAAAAGATATTACGGTGGTTGGCAAGGGACAATCCGTCCTGGAAGATTACCTGGAAGAAGAGGCGGCAACTGTTAACCGTTTGATATCATTCGAAAGCCATCCCGAAGCGGGTTATTATTACAGAAGCGATCATTTCAACTTTGCCAAAGTGGGCGTGCCTGCCTTATATATCAATGCGGGTACGAATGTAATTGGAAAGGAAAAAGGCTTTGGGCAACAACAAATAGATGATTACACCAAGCTCAATTATCACCGCCCATCAGATGAATACAACGCTGCCACCTGGAAACTGGATGGTGCAATTGATGATCTTCAGTTATTGTTTAAAGTTGGCCGC
>JANPIJ010000381.1:0-2583 GCA_031424955.1 Ferruginibacter sp.
ATTGGTTGCCTGTCTATATTCGCCTCCGCACAAACGGAAGAGAATATCGTTTCCGCCTATAACCCGAATATTTTATTCTCACCCATATTTTATCCTTCCGGGGAAACCATCACCCGTGCAGTTACCGGCGAAGCAAATACAGGGTACTGGCAAAACCGGGCAGATTATCAAATCAATGCAACGCTCAATGATGCTACCCACGAAATATCCGGGTCAGTCATCATTACCTATAAAAATAACAGTCCGCACGCCCTGCCATTTGTATGGCTGCAATTAGACCAGAACCTGTTCACCAAAGATAGCCGTGGCCAGTTAAAGGTGCCGGTAGATAGCCGCAGCCGATATGGAGATGCAAAAAGTAATTTCAATGGCGGTTATAAAATCGGTGCAGTTAAAGTGAATGAAGCGGCGATTGATGATTATATCATTACAGATACCAGGATGCAGATCCGGTTGCCAAAGCCAATGAAGGCCTCGGGAGATGTAGTAAAAATTAAGCTTGACTACTCCTTTCTGCTGCCGGTGTATGGAGCTGACAGGTGCGGAATATTGCCGACAAAAAACGGGGAAATATTTGCGGTGGCCCAGTGGTATCCCCGTATGTGTGTGTTTGACGATGTGGAAGGCTGGAACACCCTGCCTTACCTGGGGCCAAGTGAATTTTACCTGGAGTATGGCGATTTTGATTTTACCATTACCGCCCCGGCATCGCATATTGTAGTGGCAAGTGGCGAATTATTAAATCCATCTGAAGTGTTGACGCCTATGCAGCTTGGCCGGATGGAGGAAGCAAAAAAAAGTGACCGTACCGTGATGATCCGTAAAGAGAATGAAATTAAAGATCCTGCATCAAGGCCCAAAGGGGCTACACTTACCTGGCATTACAAAATTACCAATGCGAGGGATGTATCCTGGGCATCTTCCAGGTCGTTCATCTGGGATGCCGCAAAAATTAATTTGCCCGGGGGTAAAACATCACTGGCAATGAGTGTATATCCTGCAGAAAGCAACGGAGAAAAAGGGTGGGGGAGATCAACGGAATATACCAAGGCAAGCATAGAAAATTATAGTAAAAGATGGTTTGTGTACCCTTACCCGGTAGCTGCCAATGTGGCCAGTAATGTTGGAGGAATGGAGTACCCGGGAATTGTATTTTGCGGGTACAGGGCTCAAAAGGGGGGACTTTTCGGGGTAACAGACCACGAGTTTGGACATACCTGGTTTCCAATGATTGTTGGCAGTAATGAACGTAAATACGGATGGATGGATGAGGGGTTCAATACGTTTATTAATTCACTGGCCGATGATGACTTTAACAAGGGAGAATATAAATCAGCGCCTTCTTCTATGGAATACCAGGCTGGTTATATGTTTGGCCCCAACAGCGAAGCCATCATGAATACCCCGGATGCATTGCAGGAATTTAACATAGGCACGGCTTTGTATTCCAAACCGGGCTATGGGCTACAACTATTGCGCAATGAAATTTTAGGTCCTGTTCGATTTGATTATGCCTTCAAAACATATATTGAACGCTGGGCATACAAGCATCCAACGCCCTGGGATTTTTTCAGAACGATGGAGAATGTAGCCGGTGAAAACTTAGGCTGGTTTTGGAAGGGATGGTTTTTAGAAAATTACCGGCTCGACCAGGCGATTATCGGCGTTGGGTATGAAAACAATAATCCGGCAAACGGCGCCCTGGTTAATATCGCCAACCTCGACCAGATGGCAATGCCTGTAATACTGACTTATGAAACGGTAAGCGGTGAAAAGGGCACCCTGAAATTACCCGTAGAAATCTGGAATAATCTCATCACTAAAAAAATAAAAATCCCTGTTAAAGAAAAATTGAAAAGGGTAGTGATTGATCCGGATAAAATTTTTCCGGATCAGAATTTTAGTAACAATGAATGGAAGGGGATAGAAAAGTAAAAAGAGTAAATAGTGTAAATAGAGTATGTAAGATAAAATGACAAACTGAGTGGAAAAGTTTTTGGTTGTCGGCGAATCAATAGAGTGCTTAAATAACTCCCCTTTAGGGGCCGGGGGCAGATTATTAAAATTTGTCTTTTACCATATCAGCTACAATTTTATCTATCGGCAATGTTACAGACGATGCTGAAAACTTTTCCCAATCAACAAAGCGAAAAGTTTCTATCTGGCTGGTTTGATTGTATAATTGTAGTTGCTGCTCATCAAAATCAAATTCTCTATTGCGTAGTGGAACTTTTATTTGCTCCAATGCTGTTGCGAAATAATAAATGGATAAAATCTGGTGTGCTGTATTAAATGCACTCTGCTGAAAAAAATCGGTGGTGTAAATATGATCGCCTATTGCTACTTCCAGGTTCATTTCTTCCCTGAACTCCCTTTTCAGGCAATCCCTTGTTCCTTCGCCTATTTCGAGCCCGCCACCGGGGTATTTGGTGTAATAGGCACCACGAATATATTCATCGCTTACCAATACCTGTCTTGCTTCATTTATCAAAATTCCGTAAACCCTTACAGATAAAATAAGGCTCATGTTTTTATTTTTTGCGTTTCCCCCCCAACATTTAAACCAACCCCACCCCCCCGGGG
>JANPIJ010000382.1:0-16949 GCA_031424955.1 Ferruginibacter sp.
TCGCGTTGTGATTTAAAGTAAAGTCTGCAAGCACTCTCAGTGGAAAACTCAGAAAAAAAATTATCTATATTCATTTTGCTAATTTATATAGCAAATATACTAAATTAATTAGCTTGCACCTAATTACGGATAGTCATTTAACTTTTGAAATAGATGGCATCATCCTCCAGGGCAATAGTTGTGTATTACTATTCCAATAGGGTATACCATTAGATTGCGCATACAACCTCACTCCAATTAAAAAAGGAGCTGAAAGTAATACCCACCTGATAAAATGCCTGGATAGCATGGTTGTCGATTATTTTTTATTTCCAACGGGAACATTCCCAATATTCACTTTTAAATAGTCGGGAAACCTTGCTTCACCGCTCCCATTTGCATTACGCAGGTTCGATTGTTTCCCTTCATCCTTGTACAACGGCAAGTACATTCCGTTGGTTTCGGTTAATAACTCAAATAAACGGGTATTCATTACTTTCACAACTGGTGCAAGAGTGGGTACATTTATAAGATTATTAGATTCGAAAGGATCTGATTCCAAATCATACAATTCATCCGTATCCCAAATACCCTGGTAATGTATATACTTAAACTTATTACCACGCAAGGCATGCATGGTGGGTGTTTGAGGATAATTTCTTTCCCAATAGTATTCATATAACAAGGCATCCCGCCAAGGAGTAAATTTACCTTCCAGTTGTGGAAGAAAACTTTTGCCATCCATATAGGCAGGAGCTTTTAGTCCTGCTACTTCTAATATTGTTGGCGCTATATCTATATTAGCCACAATGTCCTTTACTATTGTACCCGGCTTAATCATTTCAGGACAGTAAGCCAACATGGGCACCCGCATGGATTCTTCGTATGCGTTTCGTTTATCAATTAATCCATGTTCGCCAAACAGAAATCCATTATCGCCCATATAGATAATAAGTGTAGACTCCAGCAAACCCTTTTCTTTCAGATAAGCCATTACATCTCCTACTGATTGGTCCACCCCTTTTAAGGTTCTTGCATACCGTTTGTAGTATTCTCCAATATCTAAGGTGCTATGGTAAGGGAAATCAATGCCATGCCATGAATTGCGCTGGTTTTGCACCCACATGGGTTGGCCTGTCTGCGAACCAACTGCCATGGTAGCAGGCTCTTTAAACACATCATGGTGATGATCATTCCTAAATCGGTCGGGTGGAATAAAATCTGCGTGCACTCCTTTGTGCGACAGGTAAAGCATGAAGGGCTTATTTTTATCAAGGGTCTTTAGCCAATCAATGGCATACCCTGTTAACTCATCCGTGATATAGCCTTTTTGTTCAACTTTTTTACCATTTACATTTAGCCCATTTGAATCTGGAAGATAACTTCCTTGCCCGGGAAATGAAAGCCACTGGTTGAAACCCCGCTGCGGTGCAGCGCTATGTCCGCCCATATGCCATTTTCCTACAAAACCAGTTTGATAGCCAACTTGCTGGAGGTATTGCGCAAAAAATACCAGCTTGTTTGAAACCGCATTGTTGTTATCAATCACCTGGTGCTTATGAGCGTACAATCCGGTAAGGATGGACGCCCGCGAGGGCGAACACAAAGAAGTAGTTACAAATGCGTTAGGGAGGTATGTCCCAGCAGCTGCAAGTTTATCGAGGTTGGGGGTTTCAATAAAACTTTGTGTATGCAAAAAACCAAGCGCATCATAGCGTTGATCATCTGTAAGAATGAAAATAATGTTTCGCGGTTTTCCCCCGCTTATTTTTTCTAATTGCAGAGAAGCGTTGGGCTGCTGCACAATTGCGTTTTGTGCAATAGCCCAACAACTTAGAAATAAAAAAATAAAAGGTAATACCCAATAACGTACCATATGCATACAATTAATTCTTTTGATGTTTGTTTGATTCATTGTTACCAATCATGCAGCTTGTTTTATAAATAGAGAAATTATTACGACAATAGAATTAATTATTTTATTTAGTGATATTAAATGAACTTTTAGGTAAAGTACTGCCAGCATACTTCAATAAGAGGTCGAAGTATTGTTGTGCAAAGCTTTTAGTGCCATCTGGACGTATCAGCCAAAATCCTCTCATTTCATCAGTTTTACGAACATCATTCAATTTTCTTAATGTTTCGTTTTTAGGTTCGTTACAATACAACTCCCACTGTATCAAATAAGGAACCTTAAGGGCCAAACAAACACCGATATAGGCATCCCAACGTTTTACAACCGGCCCCATTTCTGTAAGCCCCTCGTAGCGTTGTTCCGGAATCCCAATTTCACCCAGAAAAACTACTTTTTTACCCTTCATATATTTGGCAGGTCGCATATGCTGCTTTATAAATTCAATACCCTTGTACAAATTCAAACCTGTTTCATCCATACCATCATAGCAGGACCACGATACCATATCTGTTTCTACAAGGGGAAGCACACTATTTACAATGCCGGGTATGCCATCTTTGCTATCCATCACCTTATTGGCTTCAATAGCATGAAATACCTTGCATTTAGAATTTTTTATTTCGTTGCGTGCTCTTTCAATTCCTTGCTGACGGGCATTGAACCATTTTGCCATGGCATTAATTCTATCTAATGAATCGGAAGGCACCACAACAGTGTACCTGTCACCATCAACAGCCTTTATTAGTTCTCCGGCCTTTCTCGACCATCTGGCAGCATCACCAGTGCCGCCACGTAACATCCAATCACCTTCCCAATTGTGTATGATGAAAGTCACATCGCGGTTTTTATATTTCTCCAAAAGAAATTTGGTTAGATCATACATTTCCATTTCATCCGCCTTTGCCGATGAATCAGTTGTTCTAATACCAGCACCATCCACGCTTAATGCAAATGTGGTAAAGGGTAAATTGAAACAAGTATCCCAATAAGGGTGCTGAGCCAGTTGTTTAAGCGTAATGTCTTTTGGCAACGACCATTCAGAGTTATAAGGGTAGCCTCCACCATTCTTTCTAAACCAAAGTTTAATAACCCCATATCCTAAGTCCAACATTTTTCTTGATCCTTCAATTAAATAAGGTTCTTTAGTAAAAAAATATTTGCCACCCACATGAGTTGCGCCGATTTGATTTTTAATGTCTTTGGTTATCACTGCACCATTCATTGGCTGATGCTTACGAATTACGCCTAATATTTCATTATCACTACTACTTGAAACTTTTTTTCCGCCTTGTGCCACGACGTTGAAAAACGTTGCAATAAAAAGGGTGAAACATATCAGGTAATTCATCATTTTTTTCTCATTTTTTAATGGTTACAAAATAATTCTTCAATTTGAATAAATACCAAATAATGATATATGCCCCGAGATGCGTACGTTCGGTAAGAACACCTGTAAAAACATACTCAAACTTTTCAAATTTGCAAATTGAAAAAACAGGGCTATTGATCATTCAATGCCCTGTTCCTTTTGAAAAACCTACGCCGGAGTCTGCAAAACTAAACAGCATACAGAGACCTGCGACCAAAACAACTGCTTGCTTAAAACTATAAAGTTATTTTCACATTAGGGGCATAATTATGCCTGATAGTTCCTACTCCAGTGACATCAGCCAATGCGCCAACTCTAAAGAAATAATCCCTGCCAGTAGGGAAAAAAGCGGTATTAGCTGCTAAATCAATACTAAGCGTTATAGTAGCATTGTCAATTACTTTGGAGGGTGTATATGTTTGTGTAAAACCAGTACCTGTTGTTCCAAATTTTGTAGGCTCGCCCACATATATATCACTGAATGCATATAGTCTTACCGCCCTAACTTTTACTGTTGATTGACCGGCTTCCAGTGAAAACGAAGCATTAATCCTTTTCGCCGCTGCATCGTAGGTAATGGTACAATTTTTAACCCTGATATAGGGATCAACATCAAAATCCAATTTATTTTCTCCTGGCTTAATTGTTTGTTTAAGTACACTTATCGGGTAAAAATTACTATTACGAAGTTCAAAATTGTATTCGTTGGAAAAAACCAGGTCATTGCGATACTCACCATTGTTTTTTATAACCCACCTTTGTGAAACCGGTGTTGCATACCCCAATTCAAATGCTTCAATGGCTGAGCCATTTACAAGATCTGTTTCAACAGGCATGCCAGTCGTTTTATCTTTAATAATCCCAAACACTTGTGCATTTGGCCCAGGCAAATTGTCCTTTTCACAAGAAACAAAAGACAATACTGTAACAAATAATACTATATTTAAGAAATATGCTTTTCTCATTGGTATTTTATTTAGCTTATTAATAATTAGGATTTTGTACCAACTTATTTGAGCTTATACCCGGAATAGGCCGGTAATAGAACCACGTCTGAAAATTACGGCCGCCGGCTGTTTCATCATAAAAATTATTAGCTCTTACAAAAAAGTATTTTGGTACAGGCTGGCGTAAATCAAGCATTGGTACCAACGCCGTTCTTTTGGTTGTAGAAGAAAACATGGTATGCGTTTCCCTTCTTCGTACGAGATCCCAATAGCGACCGCCTTCGAAAGCCATTTCAACCCTTCGCTCTTTAAGTACATTTGTTAAGGAAAGAGGAATATTATCGGTATGACCGGCTCTTTTACGTAATGCATTTAAATAAGTTGCTGCAAGGCCAGCATCACCCTTCCCACTTTCAATTGCGGCTTCGGCATAATTGAGTAAAACTTCTGCCAAACGCAAATCGATATAGTCGGTGGTTGAACTAAAATAGGTACCCTGTACATTCCTTCCTTCCTGCAAAAACTTCTTTAGTGAAAAGCCAGAGTTGGAAAAATTTTGGTTGCTTGAACTTCCTAGATTTACAAATGCCGATAATCCACTGAGTGCTGAAGCACCCAAAGACCAGTAAGTTTTTCCATCTTGACCTGGGGCACTTGCGTTGGTATAAACAATCCTGTTTCCTCCCTGTGTTATTAGCCCACCTTGCATTATAATTGTAACTCCCTTCCATACAGACCCAGGTACTATGATACTTCCATGAAGGCGTGCGTCCTTGTTAGCGAAAATATCTGATAAGTTATCATATAATTTGTAAGGCTTGTTAATATCAACCTTAGTCGGGTCTCCTATTACATCGGATTCATTACCGTCCGTTCTGGTTTCAAGTATTGCACTCTTTCCGATACCATTATCTGTATAATCTTCAAATACATCCACTAAATCAAGCGTTGGACTAAACCTTCCGTAGAATAAGCCGCCGGGGTTTGTTTGTGATGGATTGTAAAAAACATCTGTTGAATGCCCCTGCAACAAAGTAACAGTACCGTCAATATAGCCCTTTTTGAAAAGTACTTCTATATCTGCCACAGCCGGATTTTGAAAAATATCCTGGAAATTTTTTGCTGCTTCGTTTCGGTTTGCCGGAGCAGCTTTGTAAAGCGCTTTACCCGATCCGGATATAACTGCAGTGGAAGCGTCAATACATTGCTGATAATAGTTATCTGCGTCTGTTGTCGTCATTCCGCCGGTCAGTTTTTTATCAACAGCCTCACCGGTTAATGGTGCTCTGTTCCAAAATTTAGCAACAGAAGCAGCGTGTAATGCAGCCCTCGATTTAAGCCCCAACGCAGCCCATTTTGTAGCCCTGTAAATGCCTTCTGCAGAATTATAGGTAGTTGGTAAAAACAAAACTGCTGAATCCAATTGTTTTAGAACGAAATCCCAGGTTTCCTTCTCAGTACTGCGGGGCACATAGAGTTGGGCATTATCAGTACCTGCTGTGTATTCCTGGCTATTGGTGATGATGGGAACTCCGCCATATCTTTTTACCAAGCCAAAATAATAGTATGCACGAATAAACTGCGCTTCGGCACGCAAGGCAACCCTTTGTGCATCGGACATGGCTACCGTGGGGAATTGCTCCATCAGAATATTGGCCTGGCGAATATCACCGTATCCCCAGTATCCATCATTAACAGGGCCTACACCCGAACCAGCGGATAAAGTGCTTTCATCGGTATAAAAAGTGGTACCAAAGCCTGGCTCAATAAAATTATTGCCTGGTGTACGGTGATAGTTAAAACTTACACCCGGATTATAAACAAAATCTTCAACGGGCATACGGCTATACAAATTAGCCATTAGTACTTTTACACCATTTACATCCGTAAGTAATTGAGAACCAGGAACCCTGTCCAGCGGTTCTACCTCTAAAAATTTAGTACAGGAGGAAATGGATAGTACAGCTAGAGCAATGATGCTATTTATGAATATTTTTTTCATTTTGTTGGGGATTTAAAAGTTCAAGTTGATGCCAAAGTTGAAGGCCCTCATGAGTGGATAGGTTAAATCGGCCTGGAAATCCCCCTCTTCTCTTTCCGGATCTAAATTTTTAGCAAGCGGGTCAGCAAAAGTTAACAGGTTAAACCCATTGACAAAGAGTCTGAGATTATCAAAACCTGCTTTTTTAATTATCCTTTGGGGTACAGTATAGCCAATTTCCATACTTTTAATTCGCAGATATGTTGCATTTATTCTCCACTGGTCTGTGGTAAGACCATCCGTTGTATTATTAAAGTTCGACCGCAAGGCTGGATATCTTCCAGGAATCCATTTGGCAGCAGGATCTTGTGGATTCATATTGGGGTCTTCAAGGCGCCAACGGTCCATGTATTTCTCCCATAAGCCTGGGTAACGTCCGTACCCCCACACATCATTGGGTGAAGCAAATACGGAAAATAAGCCAGCACCCTGGAATAGTACATTCATATCAAAACCCTTATATGAAATGTTTATGGTCATACCATACTGTAAGGGAGGCATTCCTGCAAACCCCTGGTACTGTCCTGACCAAAACTCAGGGAGTATATCATTACCATCAATAATTCCATCTCCATTTGCATCGGTTATAGCATTACTGCCAGGTAGCATCATTGAATTACCTAATGCACCACCCATTAAAGGTGCTGTTTGGTATTGATTTATGTTGGTATACCGGCCGTCGTACACATATCCCCATTCTCTTCCCTGAACACGTTTATTGCCCCATGGATCTTTCCATTTTTGCATAGAACTTTGGTAAGGCGCCCTTTCGGTATATTCAAGATATCTTCTTGCATAGGTAGCATTAGCGCTAATTTCAAAATTCAACTTCCCAATTTTGCTCCTATAGGTAATCATACCTTCAATTCCCTGCACTTTATCACTATTTATATTTTCCTGTGGGAAAGATGCGCCAAATGTATTAGGAACCGTTTGAATTCGGTTAGCTAGCAATCCATCCCGGTGTTTACGGAATACATCGGCTGAAATAGCGAGTTTACCATTCCAAAAAGAGACATCAACTCCTATGTTGGCGGTATTGGTTTTGATCCATGTAAGGTTTTGATTAACAACGCCTGGTGGAACCATTCCCAATGTGAGTACATTTGGATTTAATACATAACCCTGATCAATGGAACCAAACCGGTAACCGGGATAATACTCAAATGCATTTCCGGCATCAGCGCCCATTAATCCATAAGAAGCCCTTAGTTTCAAATTACTTATCCAACTTACATTATCCTTTATAAAAGATTCCTCTGAAATTCTCCATCCGGCTGATGCTGATGGGAAAAATGCCCAACGCTTATCGGGTGCATACCGGTAGGAACCATCATACCGAAAAGCCATTTCCAATAAATACTTCCCTTTGTAATCATAATTTATCCTACTTAATAATGATAGGTATTTTTGGTCAATTCTATCTCCACCACTTTGCATATTGGTAATACTACCCTGGTTAATAATATCTGTAGTAAACACATCATCATACTGTCGGCTTGCAGAGAGAATATCTGTTTTCAAAGCCCTCATTTCATATACCACGGTAGCACCTAAATTATGATCTCGCTGAATTTGCGTTTTATAGTTGGCACTGAGTTGCAGGTTTTTCCTTGCAAACTGTGTTATTGAGTTGGTATATCGGTTATTGCCCCTGATGGTTGGAACATTGGTAACCATATCATATTGGTAATAAGACTTTGCAAGGTTTGACCAATTGTAATTATTGGCATCATAAGAACCGAGGGCACCAAGTTTCAGCCCTTTTATAGAAGGTACTTCATAACTTAATTCAAGATTGGTTTGAAACTGGGTATTACTCCACTTCTCATAACCTGAAACGGATTCTTCGGCCAAAGCATAAGGGTTGGTAAACTCTGGTGGTATACGGGTAATATTATTTGGGTTACCTGGCACTGTAGGTGTAAAAGCCCTGTCTGCAATTATGAGTGGCTTAAAGAACCAAAAGTATGAACCTTGAGGACTTCTGTTATTATCTACTTTTGAAGCAAAAGTTAAGGTAACTTTCAGGTCCTCGGTCATTTGGTAAGTAACATTATTTCTGAAATTATACTTCCTGTATTTCTGAATATCGCTTTTCAAAATACCATCATCTGATAAATATCCTAGGCTCACATAATAAGTAAGTTTTTCGCTTCCACCTGAAGCGGATAAGTTATGTTGTTGCTGTGTTGAATAATCTCTAAGTGTATTTCCAAACCAATCATAATCCTGATAACCTGGTTGCGTTCCTTCTTTGAATTTATCCAACTCAGCCTGGCTAAATGCTGGAGCTAGTTTGGTGTTTTTATTCATCTCATTCCGGATGACACGGAATGTATAAGCATCTACATTATCCGGCATACTGGTAGCTCCCTTTTTACCATAGTAGCCGCTGTAATTAAATTTTGTTTTACCCTTACTACCCTTTTTGGTAGTCACTATAAGTACACCATTATCGGCATTCATACCATAAATGGCAGCAGCAGCATCCTTTAGCACAGAAATACTCTCAATATCTTCTGGGTTCAAGCGTTCCAAATCAGACATACCATCCCGTGGAACACCGTCTATTACCAATAAAGGCGTTCCAAAGCCCCTGATATTGACCATGCTATTAAAAGTACCAGGTTCACCCGTACGCTGGCGAATCAGTACACCTGGTATTTTACCCTGAATTCCGCTTACCACACTTGGAGTTTTGGTGGTTAAGATATCTCTTCCTTTAATATTGGCAACAGCACCGGAAAGGGTTTCTTTCTTTTGAGTGCCATAACCTACCACTACCACATCAGCCATTGTGTTATCTTCCTGTTGTAAGGAAACCAACATTTCAAGTTGGCCGGCAACTGCCATTTCCTTAGGAACATAACCAATCATAGAAAACTGGAGGATGGCTTTTTCATTGGCAACCTTGATCGAAAATCTGCCATTATTGTCTGCGATCACTCCTTTTACATTGTTGCCTTTCACTTTAATGGAAGCACCTGCCAGGGGTTCACCTGTGTCACGGGTAATCGTGCCGGTAATTGCTATGGTTCCGTTCTGCGCCATAAGCCGGAGGCCGGCAGCGCTCAAAAGAAGAAACAGAATCAGAAGTCTGGCGACATGGGGGGGAAATTTAATTCCCTGTCTAAGTTTTTTTTTCATACAGCGTTAATTTTGAAGGTGAAGTATTCTTCGCCAAGGAGGCGTTACAAATCGCGAAGTAAAAGTATTCCCTGGGAAAAAAATTTGTATGTATAGCAGTATCAGATTGCTATACAATAGTCTCATTTATCATCTATAAGGCTTATTGGGCGGTATTAAATGCTTTTTTGAAATAAGCACCATAGCCAGAGTGAGAATTGGTCATATGCAAGTGAAGTATGGAGAGATAATAAATAATGGTTTTGTAAAAAAGCCGGAGACCTCTTCTGCATAAAATAAAAGGATGTTTAAAAATTAAAAAAACTTCCATTAGTTAATAATGGTGTAATCCACCTCTTTTGCTAAAACCATAACAAATAATACACTATTTTATTAAGACATGGATCGGATGTCAGCATGACAATGAGGCATAGGTTTTTACCCGATAGATTGGGGTAATTTCTATTGATATCAGTTATTTTTGTAAAGCTTTCTATGAAGTTGTCCTCAGACTTGTTTTATCAGTCTGGATATTTTGCTGGCTCCTGTACTCATTCGGCGAACAACCGTATTGTTTTTTAAATTCCCTGAAAAAATGGGATTGGTTATTAAAGCCGGTTTTATAGAAAATTTCAGTAACCGTTAACTCAGAAGTATTAAGCAGGTGAGCCACCTGTTGCAACCGGATACTTTTAATTAACTCGCCCGGTGTCATACCCGATAGGGCTTTCAATTTCCTGAAGAAATTGGCCCTGCTTAAAGAGAGTTCCCTTTCAAGATACGCAGCGTCCAGTTCCTGGTAGTCGAGTTTTGCTTCAATTAAACTGATGGTATTTTTCAGGAATATCTTGTCTTCTTCTTTAATACCTGTTTCCGGTAAATGATCCATCACCCGATCCTGCTTGAAAAGGTTGTGCAGCTTTTGCTGGTATTCAATCAATTTTTTCACCCTGACCAATAAATGTTGCGTGTGAAATGGCTTGGGAATATAAGCATCTGCACCAGCCTCATAGCCCTCAGTTTTGTGGTCTATACTTCCACGTGCGGAAAGTATGATGAAAGGAATATGACAAGTAGCCGGCGTTTCCTTTACGATATTACAAACTTCCAGGCCATTCATGTCGGGCATCATAATATCGCTGATGATCAAATCAGGAATTATCTTTCGCATTAAAACGAGCGCTTCTTTTCCATTGTTTGCTTCATATACAATATAAGTTTCTTTCAGTATGTCATTTAGCAAAAACCTGATAGAAGCGTCATCCTCTATAACAAGGATGGCTTTACGGTCATCCTCTTCAAGATTTTTGATGAGGGCCTGCTTATTGTTTTCTGCGGTTTCCTGGAGGCCGGTTTCCTGGAGGTTCGCCGTCATAGATTCAAGAATATAGCTGGGCTTTTCCAGTTTTTCTGCATTCCGGAGTATCCTTTCTTCCGGCGGGTTAAAGGTCAGTGGCAATTCCACGATAAATGAGATCCAGTTATCCTGGTTCGAAACCGTAATATTTCCATGCAACAATACGGCCAGTTCCCTGCTGAAAGCAAGACCAATACCAGAGCTGATCTTAGTTTGCTGCGTGTCATCCAATACAACAAACTTTCCAAATAACTTATCTATTTCCTGTTGAGAGAGATCATGACCTGAATTTGCCACTATAATTTTTACCAGGTTGGCCTGATCATCGGTATTGAGCGTCACAACGATCCGCTGATCGTGTCGGGTATGTTTAAATGCATTCGTTAGCAGGTTGAAGATGATCTTTTCCAGTTTATCCTTGTCAGTCCAAATACTGATATCGGGATCAATCTTCAAATCAATATCGAGGCTTCGTTGGTCGCTCAGGGGCATAAATAGTTCCGCTATGTTGAACAACAGGTTGGAAATATTTACCTTACTGTAGTTATTTTTTAAATACCCGGCTTCGGCTTTACGAAACTCCAGTAATTGATAAATGAGGTAATTTAAACGGGATGTTTGCTGGTTAACGATTGAAAGAAAGTTTTGATGAAATAGCATTCTCCCCTCGTGCTTGTTTTTATACAGGTATCTTTCCAGCGCCCCTGAAATAAGGGTTAGCGGACTTTGCAACTCATGCGCAATGTTCGTAAAAAAATTCAGTTGTTCCTGGTGAACTTCCTCGTCTTTATTACGCAGCATCTGTTCCATTGAAAGGTTATGCTGCATTATGAGTTTGTTCCGGCGGTGCCGGTACCAGAGAAAGCCCAGCACTGCTAAAAGGAGGGCATAAATAAAAAATGCCGGGTAAGTAAGCCAGGGATATTGCTTCACTTCAATTTTCAACGCTTCGATTTCTTCGCTCCACATGCCCTCCCCGTTTGACCATTTTATTTTTAGGGTATATTTGCCTGGTGGAATATTACTATAGGAAATGCGCTTTTCTTCCCCAAGACTATTCCATGATTTGTCGTTGCCTTCCAATAGATAATTGTAATGCCATCGTTCCTGGTTGGAAAACTTTACCGGAATAATATTAAGTTCAAAATAATTATCATTTCTGCGTAATTTGTATTGCAACGCAGTGGGGTGAATTCCATTTAATACCTGCAATCCGCTGTTAACAACCGCCTTGCCGGCCATCCTTATATTGGAAAGGAGGATATTGGGTTGCTCAGTATCAAAGCGGATATTTTCCGGCATAAAATAATTGAAGCCGTAAATGCCACCGAAAAACATGTAGCCGCTGTTGTTTTTCCATACCGCATTATCGCTGAATTCGTTGCTCTGCAGTTCATCGAGCTTTTTGAAGTTCAGGCTTTTTAAAGTAGCGGGATTAATTTTTACCAATCCTTTATTGGTACTGATCCAAATATCTCCATGATTATCCTCTGTAATGCCATGCACCGTATTATTGGGCAGTCCATTATCGGTATTCATTTTACCAAAAGCCGGGTTCTCTTTCTGAACGTCGGCTTCATCCAGCCAGTTTAAGCCGTAACTGGTTCCTATCCAAAGGCGTTTTCTTTTATCACGAAACAGCGATAAAACATCATTGTTCGATATACTGTTCTCGTACGTGAAAGCTTTAAAAGTTTTGAATTTCCTGGTCTGTTTATTGAATAAGCTAAGGCCACCATAGCGGCATCCAACCCACAACTCATTGGTGTTGCCATGCGCCAGGGAATAAATAATATCATTTCCGGGACCGTTCTCATTCCCGGTAGAATTGTACCGCTCTAGATAAGTAATGCTATAAGTATTGTTGGCACTCTCCTTCAATTTTAAATGAATGAGTCCAAAGCTTTCGGTACCGATCCATATGGAGCTATCTGTATCCGGCAGAATAGCGTGGGCTGAACGAAATACCGGGTATTTCCCGCTTCCAATTATTTGGTTCCAATCTGTAAATCTTTTATTTTTTTGGTTATAGACCGTTATCCCAGGCGCATCAGAACCGATATAAACCTGCCCTCCGTTAGTTTTGGTAATGGCATAAACACAGTTGTCCAGCAAATCGGTGCCCGAATAAAATGTTTGAATTAACTTGCTTGACGCCGTTGGCTTCCCAAGATTTTGTATAGTTATAATACCGTTTCCTTTTGTACCAACCCAAAGTTCATCCTCTACTTCACAAAAAGCCCTTACGGGTATATTGATTGGACTTCCGTTAGGTAGCTTTTTTACCAGGCCAAAAGGGTTGATATTTTCCGCTATACTAATTACACCGTTGCCGTCTGTTCCAGCCCATAAGATGTGTTCGTTGCCTGTCTTTAAATAGGTGATGCGCCGGTTGTTAAATGCACCCCGATTTTTTGAAACATCCAGTACCGGCTTAAAATTTTGATCATAATCTCCTATCCCAACAGAAGACCATGCGAAAAAATAATGGTCTTTGTAGTACGCCATTGATCTCACTGCTTTTGGCAACTGCAACAATGGTGTTTTTATTAAATGTTTGTTTGTTTTGAAAAGACGTTTGTCGGCGGTAGTATAAAAAAGTTCCTTGTTAACATAAAAAAAATCTTCCACCCCAGTTATCTGGCTGTTATATGCTCCTGCAAAAAACTGGTTACCTTTTTTTATAAATACTTCCAGTGTACCATCTTCCTTTTGCAGCCACAGCATATCATCTTTATCAAACAACATTTTTTTTATGTTGTATTGCTTATTATTGCTAATCTCGCAAGGTTTAAAGCTAACAGTCCTTTCGTCATAGAAACTTATATAATGTTCCGATTTAGAGGTACAGTAAACGGTGCCTTTACTATCAACCGCCAGCAGGTACCCCCTGCTGAGCATATTATTGTTTTTGTGGAGGTCGTAGAAATAATGAAAAAATTTGCCTGAATTTTTATCAAAACGGGAAATCCCCTCGATAGTTGCGATCCAGATATTTCGCTTTAGGTCTTCTTCTACCTGGTAGATAATATTGCTACCAATACTATTTGACACATTGCTCTTGCTGTAATTAAATACGTGAAAAGATGAGCCATCATACATATTAAGTCCATCCCAGGTACCAAGCCACAAAAGGTTATCGGAGTCCTGGAAAATATAATTGATCGCACTATTGGATAATCCGTTGCTGTTATCCAGTTGTTGATAATTATATTCCTCCTGTGCAGGCAGCGCCATTACCATAGCCAGCAATAGAGATATCAATAAAACGCGTTTTTTTAATTGCATAATAAAAAACCTGATAAATGGGGATGACTTAATGCGGAACGGCAGGAAGCAGGGTGACTACAATTTCCCTCGCTTCAAAATCCAATAAACGTGTAACGCTTAAACAATATTTATCCGAAGCCATATATGTCTCGTTAAGTTGTTATTTCAGATGATTTTAGTGTAATACATATAGTTTAGTTCATCAAAAAGGTAGTTGCCCAAATATATCGGTAAACGTTTAATAAACCCTAAGAATTACGGTTAATTAATTCCCGTCAGCATTAGTAACGGATATTATTTTACACAAACAATGCCTAAAATAACACGCCGGATTATTTAAAATCATCAAGTCCCTGGTCAAAATGTTGACTGACTAATCAAACATTAATGTAATGCCGTCAAATTTATCGGGCGTGGTAATATATTTATCTTAAATAATTTTTGATAAAGTTTTCTTTGGGCTCATTAACCTCCTTATCCCAAATTTCTTTATAAGAAAGTTGATTCATGTGATGGGCTCTATATGGTACAGCAAAAATTAGCTTTTTGCCGGCCACCTGGTTAATAGCCGCATATACACCTGCCGGCGGACATGTATAATCAATCAATCCAATTTCAGCCCATATTGTTGCTTTCGCCCCTTTTAAGAGATGCGCCGCATCAAAATATGGTACGCTCGCCATCATTTTCTCCCTGTCATTTTTAGTACCGAATGGGTTTGGCCAGCCACCCTTACTTCCATTTAACGTTTTACCCCAATCGCACATGGCCGGTACGATTACCACTGCCGCGGAAACCCGGTGGTCAAGGCCCACTGCTGCCAGCGCTTGTCCTCCTCCCTGGCTTTCCCCTATTACCAGGATACGCTTGCCGTCCCACTCTTGCTGACGAGTCAGAAAATCAAGCGTACGTATCAGGCGTAAATACATCCCCCTGAAATACACGTCCTCCTTACTTTCAATCCCTTGCAGACTGTACTCCCTTAATTCGCCATCTTCAAGGTCTTTGTAATATGAATCGGGTTGCCCGTTTAACATCCCGTGGGCGTTTAAATCAAAGCTAAGTGCACCCTTTCCCATTGTTGCATACCGCATCGCATTACCGGTTTCAGAACGACACCAGTTGCCACTTACACCTGCAGCGTGCAGGTATAAAACTATCGGCAATGATTTAGGTTTCGCCATAACCGGTTTGGCAAAATAGCCCCTGGCCGGTTTAGGTCCGGTGCAATTAATTTCAATATCAAAGCACTGGAAGCCCGGGATATTTGCCTGTACAGCTAACTGTTTCAACTTAACAGGCAGTGCTTTTAATATTTTCTTTTGTTGCTGCCAATAAGTATTAAAATCCTGCGGAGGTAATGTACCGGGTTTAAAATTTTCCGGATCAACAACCAGTCCTATGCTTGCTGTATCGCTCTTTGTGATCGCTTGTACAACAAATGTAGTTGGCTTCTCCGGCGTTTCACTAAAGATTAACATTGTGCCCCCGTTATACTTTATTTTTTTCTGGCTACTGTGACCGCTGTGGTTCTTATCAATTCTAATAAGGACGGAATCTTCCTTACTATTTTTTACAAAGAGGGTAATCTCTATTCGCTTGCCGGCGCTATAGATACCGCTTTCATTCGTTTGTTGCAGAGTGATTTGTTGTGCAAAGATGGTGGAGGTTATGAGCAGTGAGGTGACAACTGCTAAAGTTTTGTATACTTTCATCATTCACAAAAATAGGCTTTCAATTCTTTGCAGCGACCAGAGAGGATTACCTTTTATTTTTTTAGTGAAGAATCTTTTTACTTCTAACTTTAAATTGGCTGCCATTAATAACCCACAATGAAGTTCCCCCTTTAATTTTATTTTAAAAAACCCTTAATTCACATACCGTAAGGCATGCTTCCGGAATGAATAGTCGAATTTTTCCAACCGGGTGGTAATTGAATGAGTAGCGGTACCGCAATGGGTGTAGGTGTTACTACCGTCGCCGCAGGATTATTTTTTTGGAACAGGACATGCCCCAAATAAATAATACACAAATGAAAGTACAAAATATAGTCCTTTCCCTATTTGGTTTCAAATGCTGTTAAATTAGTTGGTGTATAATTTCCCTTTCATCCGATGAAGCGTTTCAAAATAAAAGAACACTTCTCCTTTAAATCCGTATGTACGGTTCAGTTGTATCATTTTACCGGTTAACTTCCGGGTGGCCTGGTAGCCATCGCCCAGTGAAGTTAACATGCCGGGGAATACTTTTTGTTTGGCTGATGATGACAACAATGCATCCAGTTCCTTCAACACTTTTTCATAGTCATCAATTGTATACCGGTACAATTGTGGTATAATGTAATCGGCGTAACCATCGCTGAGCCATTTCGGCCAGTCCTGCAAATATTGCTCCTTGCACCATGGATAAATACTCGGCGCCCACGAAACAATGCAATCCTGTTTTATTGACTTCACCATTTGATACACCGACTTGCCAAACGCACTCAACTGGTCGGCCTTCCACTGCAACCACACCGTATCTTTTGGATTGCGTGGCGGCACTGAACCATTGTGTTGCTTTGCGTACAATTGCATGGTATATGCATCATACCCGCCTTCGCCGGGCATTGCAGGCAAACGGTCATCTCCCTGTATACCATCCACCTCATAATTACGGACCACTTCGCCGATCAATTTCTTCATGAAGGTTTGCACTTCGGGATTGATACCGCTCCACCAATAAAATTTATTTTTTTGTAGCAGGTTGCCCTGGTTATTCCTGCCCGCCCATGCGGGATATTTTTTCAACCACACGGAATTAGAATCATTGTACGCATAGGAAAAACCAAACTCAAACCAGGCATGTACTTTAATGCCTGCCTTATGTCCTTCTTCAATCATTTCTTTTAAAGGATCCCTGTTACCATAAACCGGGGATTGTTTTACCCCAATATATTCCTC
>JANPIJ010000383.1:0-4458 GCA_031424955.1 Ferruginibacter sp.
CTTACGCAAGAACAAAATCTATATTAAGAAAAGAGAAGCCATCTTCTGGTAACAGGGGTGAAAGTTTATTGCCTTCAGAAAAGCAGATGATCATTGATCTTGAAAAATATCAGGCGATCATTTCACAGGCGGCCGAAGAGATGAATCCTTCCGTGATCGCCAATTATGTGTTCAATTTAGCCAAAACATTTAACTCCTTTTATTCTGAACATTCCATTGCCAATGCCGAAACAGCAACAAAAAAACAACTCCGTTTACTAATAGCCGGCATGACAGCCAACACCATTAAAAGCGGGATGGAATTATTGGGGATAAGGGTACCGGAGCGGATGTAGGCAGCCCCAGTCCGCCCCCAGCCCCTAAAGGGGAGTTCCTTCGCCAGCTCACTGCTACACCTGGCTTGTAAAATGTATAGCGTTGCAGTATGCTATTTGTAGAACTCCCCTTTAGGGGATGGGGGCTTCATCCAAGGGAGTTCCTCCGCCAGCTCACTGCAACAGCTGGCTTGTTAAATGCGTAGCGTTGCAGTATGCTGTTTGTAGAACTCCCCTTTAGGGGTCAGGGGCGTCCGGCCGGGAAGCATTTTCTCACCCCCTTCCCCTAAAGGGGAGTTCCTCCGCCAGTTCACTGTAACACCTGGCTTGTAAAATGTGTAGCGTTGCAGTATGCTATTTGTAGAACTCCCCTTCAGGGGCCGGGGGCAACAATCTAGGGGAATTCCTCCGCCAGCTCAATGCAACCCCTGGCTTTTAAAATGTGGGGCGTTGTAGTATTCTATTTGTAGAACTCCCCTTTAGGGGCTGGGGCATCATCCAGGGGAGTTCCTTCACCAGCTCACTTCAACACCTGGCTTGTAAAATGGGTCGCGTTGCAGTATGCTATTTGCAGACCTCCCCTTCAGGGGCCGGGGGCGTCATCTTACTTAACCCGTCCTTAAATCCCAATGGCATAAACCCCAAATCCGCCTTCGCTTTATCAATAATAAATCCCGTTTTAGCAGGTCTTTTGGCTGGTTGTGTAAATATGGATGCATCTACTTTTTCTATCAATGACTTATCTAATCCCAAATAATCGGCAGTAGCCATCGCCATATCATAAGGACTAAGCATTTCTTCCCCGGAAATATGGTACAAACCTTTGGCTTCTTTTTCAACTGCCAATGCTATTCCCTTTGCCAGGTCTTCCACATAAGTTGGAGTGCGCCACTGGTCACTGACCACTTTGATTTTTTTCCCTTCCGCCAGGCTGTTTTGCACCCAGCTAATGATATTGTTTCTGTTGCCAACCAGGATATTGCCATATACCAAAACCGTCCGGATAATACACCAATGTAAACCACTTTCCATCACCGATTTTTCGGCTGCCAGTTTACTGCTGCCATAATAATTGATTGGGCCCGCAAGATCATTTTCCCGGTAAGGCCCGTTTAGTCCGTCAAAAACAAAATCGGTGGAGATATAAATAAACCGGGAAGCAATACTTTCTGCAGCACTTATCAAAAAACGGGTTGCCGTAACATTCGTATCCCAGCATGCAACCGGATCAGTTTCACATTCATCTACCTGCGTTATGGCAGCAGTGTGTATAATTATTTCAGGCCGGTGAAATTCAACAAATGAAAGTACCGCCATGCCATCCGTGATATCTAGCGGGAAATAATGATAACTATCCGAATCGGAAAAAGGAATGCGGGATGGCCCCCTGCCGGTAGCAATTATTTCATGCGCTGTAGTGTCCATTAACAACTTTGCCAAATGCTGGCCCAACAGTCCATTGGCCCCTGTAATTAATATTTTCATTATAGTTTTGGCGTTACACCCATATTATAAAAAATGAAAGAATAGATATCAGCAATTGTTTCAATGTTCTTTTTGGTATTGCTGGCACCATGCCCGCTATTCGTATCAATCCTTATCAGCACCGGGTTGTTGCCCTTGTATTTTTCCTGAAGGGTGGATATGTATTTGAACGAATGGGCAGGTACTACCCGGTCATCATGATCAGCAGTGGTTACCAATACCGCGGGGTAATCGATCGTCTCCTTTATATTATGCAGTGGAGAATATGCATACAGGTTTTTGAAATTGGCCACATCCTTTTCGCTGCTGCCATAATCCGCTATCCAGTTCCAGCCAATGGTAAATTTGTGAAAGCGCAACATATCCATCACACCAACCTGAGGAATAGCTACTTTAAACAAATCGGGACGCTGGTTAATTACGGCACCTACCAGCAAACCGCCATTGCTTCCACCACGGATGGCTAATTTTTCTTTGCCGGTATATTTTTGGGATATTAAATATTCTCCTGCGGCGATAAAATCATCAAACACATTTTGCTTGTTTAACAACATACCGGCCTTATGCCATTTTTCGCCATACTCGCCACCACCCCGCAAATTGGCCTGGGCATACACGCCACCGGCATTTAGAAAGGGCAATAAGGTAGCGCTAAATGAAGGTTCAAGAGTAATATTAAATCCGCCATAGGCATACAACAGGGTTACATTATTGCCATCCAGCTTAATCCCTTTTTTATGGATGATGAACATCGGGATTTTAGTTCCGTCTTTTGAAGGGTAAAAAACCTGTTTGGTTTCATAATCTGCCGGGTTAAAACTTACTTCAGGCTTGCGAAATACCGTACTGGTGCCGGTTGCAATATCATATTTGTAAATGGTAGGCGGTACAGTAAAAGAAGTAAAAACATAAAACACGAATTTGTCATCCTTATAGCCATCCAATCCGCCACCATTGCCAATGCCGGGATACTTCACTTCCTTTAGCAACCTGCCATTGACATCATATACATAGGTTCGGGTGCTTACATCTTTCAGGTAATCAACAAACAATTTTCCACCTGCAGTACCCACACCTTTCAGCGGTTCCTCCTTTTCCGGGATAATTACCTTGGACTGCAAAATATCAGGTTGGCTGATACTTACCGCAACCAGTTTACCGTTTGGTGCGCCCTCATTTGTCTGCAATAAAAACCGTCCGGCAATATGATCTACAACCCGGTAGTTAAAGTTGGTAATTTCCTTTACAATGGGTTTAAAACTGGTGTCGTTTACAATATTTAAATCTTTAAAATAAACAGCATTGCCATTGAGCCCTTTGCCCCTGTCGCTGATATTTAAAAATAAAAAACGTTCATCTTCGCTGGTAGAGGCGATGTTAAAACGTTGCGGATTATCTTTATTTTCATACACCAATATATCCTCGCTCTGCAGCGTGCCCACTTTATGATAATACACCTGGTGATTTTCATTTTTCGCACTTAAATCACTGGCACCCGTTGCAGGTGAAGGATAACGGCTGTAATAAAAACCATTCCCCTTCCAGGCGGCTCCGCTAATTTTAACCCATTTTAATTCATCGGTTAAATCCTTGCCGGTATTCATATCCCGAACATAGTAAGTCTGCCAGTCGCTGCCACCTTTACTTAGGCCCACTGCTGCATACCGGCCATCTTTACTCAAGGAAAACAATTGCAAACGGGTAGTCCCATCGGGACTTAATATATTAGGATCAATCACTGACTCTGCTTTACCATCCAGTCCCTTTTGGCGGTATAAAACACTTTGGTTTTGCAATCCGTCATTTTTATAAAAGTAAAACCAGGTTCCCTTTCTAAATGGCGCCGAATATTTCGGATAATTGAAAACCCGTTCAATAGCTTCCCTGAATTGGCCCCGGTAAGGAATCTGATCCAGGTATGTTTGTGTAACCGCATTTTCTGCAGCTACCCATTTGCCCGTTTCATCACTCTTGTCATCCTCCAGCCAGCGGTAAGGATCATCTACTTTTGTTCCGAAATAATCATCTGTTTGGGTTACTTTCTTTACAGACGGATACTTTAATTGAGCAGGAAGGCTTTCCTGAAATAATACAACTGTTAACAGGAGGAAAATTATTTTTTTTGTTTGATGCATATTTATCTTTCTTTACTGTAAAATGATCGTGTAATTTACTGTAAATAGGTTATCGTATAAACATTAAGATTAATTATATGCGGCATCTTAAGCTGATTAATTTTAAATGTGTATTTTTGACGTCGTTCAAAGTTGATCTGTTTATAATTATAAACAGATCATTAAATAAATTTTAATATTTAACCCTTTTCATTAGATATGAAAAAAAGAGTAACTAAGATAGGAGTACTAACATCAGGAGGAGATGCACCGGGTATGAATGCCGCAGTAAGGGCGGTGGTTCGTACGGGCATTTATCACGGACTGGATGTATTTGGGATAATGCGGGGTTATACCGGCATGGTGGAAAATGATATTTTTAAAATGGAAAGCAGGAGTGTTGCCAATATCATTCAAAGAGGTGGTACCATTTTAAAAACTTCCCGATGCAAAGATTTCTTTACCCCCGAAGGAAGAAAAAAAGCATACGAACATTTAAAATCACATGGCATCAATGGCCTTGTTATTGTAGGCGGTGATGGAAG
>JANPIJ010000384.1:0-15582 GCA_031424955.1 Ferruginibacter sp.
CCGGATGTGTGGGATCTGAAAAATCCAATACGTCAATTTTGTTATTACCTGCAGAGTTGTTCACCACAAAAAGTCTTTTTGTTTTCTTATCGTATGTAGAAATCTCTGCAGCACCTGTTTCTCCAATATCAGTGGTGCTGACTAAGCTGAAGGTTCCCGGGTTTTCATGAAGTCGGGACAAAGCAGCGGAGGCCTTTTCATATGCTTCTTCATCTTCAACTGGTTCAAAAGACTTGGTACAGGAAGCCAAAAAAAGTATGGTTGTCCCAAATACTAATAATGATTTAGTTGTCATGATATATTATATTTTTTTAACTACCAAAGTAGTTCAGATATTCTGCTGCGGGATTTTTTTTATATTACGATAATGTTAAGAAATTCAATGGCTGTTATACTCAGTCTCTTTTTTTCATCTCTTTAAATTGAAGGTGAGTATTTACTGTTTGTTTAAACCTCAAACGCCTAAGTCAACGACACTGAATAACGATTTGATAAAATGATAAATGATTTTTTAGGTGACCGGGTTGTAATGTTGCGTATTGCAATACAACAACTGGATCACTTTACCTGCATCAGAACTTAATTGCGTGCAGTTAAATTTATCGGCCTTTATAATCCTTAACATTTATATAATAATTAGTTAACATGGGGGGGGGTGGGATTATATTTTTGAGCTCCCTGGTTTCATTCCAGGGAGTGCCTTATGCTGCAAACTATGCAGCAACCAAAGCTTACATACAGTCATTGGCTGAAGCGTTGGCAATAGAATTTAAACCATTTGGTGTGGACGTATTGGCCGCAGTACCCGGACCTGTTGATGGTGGTTTCGGACAACGGGCGAATATAAAAAATGGGAAAAGCAATTAAGCCTTCAGCGCTTGGCGCTCCTATTTTGGAAGCACTTGGCAGGCAAAGCAATGTCATTCCCGGATTTCTTTCTAAAATGTTGGTTTATTCCCTGAGAACAGTTCCCCGTTGGATTAAAATAAGAATTATGCAAAGGGTAATGGACGGATTTACGCAACATCAACGGTAATGAATTGTGTCGATAGGCAAGGGCCTGTTTTGGGCGCCTTATTCTTTAAGCACAGGATAGACTTTCCGATTTTTTTGAGTTAACACCGCCCCGGTTTCGGCATCATTTTTTTAATGATAGCCGGGAAAATAAATGTTCTGATAATCATGTTTCTGCAAAATATTTACTACCCAAATTTAAAAACAGGTGTACAGCCGCCCTCGCCTCAAATATTATTAAATTGTAGTTTAATCATTATCAAAATAACACCCTACGAACAACAAATTATTAATTGCTGGGAGAAGACGTTTTAACGACTGATAAACTTCAATATTTGCATTTTGAAACCGCGACTACTTATGAATAAAGCGCTAAAGCAATTTCAACAATTTTCTATACTGGTACTGGTATTTGTAGTTTCTCTCAATGCCCTGGCCCAGGAACACAAACCCTCTTCAACCTACCATCTATTAAAAGGCAATGATTTTATTCAATATAAAAATTATTACCTGCTTTCACTTTTTCAGCAAGTACCTGATGTGAAAAGGCTACTGTCATCAGACGCAATACTTTCAGCCATTGGTAAAATCAAATCTGATTCATTGGCTGCATCTTTAAAAACCTGCCAGTTAAAAGGAGCCTGCTATATCGACAGAATGAAATTTACCGATGCCGAAATAAAAACAGTTGGTGAGCGACTTGGTGCTTTATACCAACCACAGAATGCACTGGGTAAATTGGTACAGGATCACCTGGTACCATCGGGTACTTATGTGTTATTTCAAGGCCTGCCCGCTAAAGAAATGCTTGTAAAGGCCTGGGAGCAGGATGCTCATGGCATTAACTTTTTGATTGGTGTATATGCTGCCGGTAACAAACCAAATTATCCTGCAATAGACTCTATTAGTTTTAATGTAAAAGATTTAAAAGATACTACTGTTTACCGGGCAGGTTATGTTTCATTGTTATACAATACAGTATCCGTAGTGCTGTCGGAATCAGTAGCGAATACTGATTTCTTTTATCCCTCACTTAACTGTGCACTTCGGTTTTTGGAGATGAATGAAAGGGAACAGGCGGCTGATTTTGAGCCGATGGAAAAAGGTGAGAATAAGTTAGCCTTTGACAGGATCAAAAATATTCAGTGGAAGAATTATACTTACTCGGTGATATTGGTGCCCGGCGCCGGACCGGATGCTCCTGCAACAGCCCTAAGCGCTGAAGGGATCTTACGTTGCAGGCTGGCAGCCATTCAGTTTAAAAAAGGGGTAGCACCATTTATTGTTACCTCTGGGGGAAAAGTACATCCATATAAAACAAAATTTTGTGAGGCAACCGAGATGAAAAAATATTTAATGGAAAAGTTGGACATACCTGAAAATGCCATTTTAATTGATCCGCATGCAAGGCATACCACTACCAATATGCGCAATGCAGCGAGGTTGATTTATCGCTATGGGATTCCCTTTACCAAACCGGGGTTAACCTGCACTACCAGGGGACAAAGTGCATGGATTGGTACCACTTTACCGGAGCGTTGTTTGCGGGAGTTAAAGGAAATCCCATATAAGCCTGGTGCCAGGTTAAGTGAAACTGAAATAGTATTTTATCCTTTAATTGAAGCATTGCATATCAATCCATGGGAACCAATGGATCCTTAATATATTCAAAAACGGGAGTTGCGATTTCTTTCTTCATGAAATCCTTTTTCAAAATATAAATGCATGAAAATATATTCAGCCATCATTATTTTACTGGTCGTTTTTTTCCTATCTTTTACAACGGTCATCGATATGTCGGTTACGCATTCCCAAAGCGTTGATTCTTTGGGCGCATGCCAGGGTGTATTAAGGCAACACAACAGAATCTTTTTATATGGCGACAGGGAAGTGGGCGTGATAAGAGAATATAAGATGTCCGGTGATAGTCTTGTTTACCTAAACAGGGAAATGCGCTTAACGCTGAATGATTCGGATATGATCAATCACCCTACGGGTATCGCCTGGCATGGCGGTATGCCGGTTTTTATCGGCAACAGTATCCGTTTAAATAAAGAAGGAACCATGTGGAAGGCGGTTATTTATTGCATCGACTGGGAAGGCTTGCAACGAACCGGCACATTAGATGGCAACCTGCTGAATACTATAGAAGATGATACCTGCATACAGGGAACAAGACCTGAATATGTTCAATATAAAAAGAAATGGTATGTGGCTACCGCTGATTATGGAAACAAGGCGAACGAAGTACGCCTGTATGATCCCGCCGTTTTAAAAAATGCTAAAAAGACTTCCTCTAAAGGCGTATTGTATAAAAAATTCACCTGTTCGCCCTGGGTACAAAATCTTCATTGGATAGCCGGTAAAGGCATCCTGGTATTGATTCAAAATCAAATAGAAGGAAGAAGGTGGCGGTTTACTTTTTTGGATATGGAAAAATCAATGGATACCGGCAAAGAGTCGGTTATAAAAGTGGTTGATATCGACCGGAATGATGAACTGGAAGGCTTCACTTTTTTAGATAATTACAACCATGGAATTGCCGTGTCATCCTCCCGGAAAAATAATGTGAACAGGGTGGGAGTGAACTGGTAAAGAGGTGGGAGGTTGATGGTTGTATGTAAGCACTATTATTAACGTTGCTAAATGAATAGATACACCGTGCTAAACAATATTTAATAACAAAAACAATTCATTATGCAACAACAAAAATTGCAGTTTTCTTTTTTTAAGCGGGTGCTGCTTATCGGGCGGCTCACGTGTTTGGTAATTACAGCCTGTGCGCTGGTACCTACTATTTCCTTTGCTGGTAACAGGAATAACACCAACCTGTATCCTGGTATCATTAAAGTGTCAGGAATAATTTCAGACGAAGCCGGCAAGCCAGTAAGCGGTGCAGGGGTAACGGTGAAAAATAGTAAAAAGGGTGTGTTGACAGATGCAGCAGGAAGGTTTGAACTGGATGCCAATGAAGGAGAAATACTGGTGATCTCTCATGCAGGTTTTATAACACAGGAGATAAAAGTAAGCCAGCCCTCTATCAACATCCGGTTAAAGGGAGATGTGAAGCAACTGGAAGAAGTTTCAATCGGTTACCAGCGTTTACGCAAAAGTGATGTTACCGGGGCAATTTCCAGAGTGAAAGCCAGCGAACTCAATCTTTCTACACCAACCATCAGCCAGGCCCTGGTTGGCAAGGTTGCTGGTGTACAAGTGTCGCAGGTAAGTGGTGCACCTTATTCAGGCACTAAAATAAGGGTGCGTGGTATCGGTTCCATCAACGCCAGTTCGGAGCCTTTGTATGTGATTGATGGCTATGCGGTGGGTGGCAACATTAATTCAGGACCTGGCAATGGTGGGGCGGCCACCAATGGTTTTAACCCGGCTACTTCGGGTAATGATATATTTGTAAATCCGGATGACATTGAATCCATTGAAATTTTGAAGGATGCGGCCTCTGCTGCAATCTATGGTTCAAGAGCTTCGGGCGGGGTGGTATTAATTACTACAAAAAGAGGCAAGACCGGTAAGGGGAAATTTGAATACGATTACCAGGTAGGTGTAAATAAACTGGCACATAAAGTTAAAATGATGAATGCCGCTGAATTTGCCCAGGTGTTTATTGATGGCAGAAACAACAATTACCATGATGTACTGGTGGCTAAAGGTGTAACCTGGAGCGATGCATTTTACTCGGATGATAATGCTACCCGCACTGCAAAAGGCGGCGGTGCCTCCAGCAATATTCTTAAATCTATTTACGATTTTCCTACGCAGAAATTAATAACGCCCACAGTAAATACCGACTGGCAGGATGCCTTGTATAAAAGTGCGTTGGTACAGCGTCATAGCTTATCTTTTTCAGGTGGCAAAGATGGAGTGCGTTATGCAATCAGCGGTGGTTATATGGATCAGCCCGGTATTCTTACAGCTACCTTTCAAAAACGGATCAACTTTCGGGCAAATATTGATGGAGATATTAGCAAAAGGCTAAAGGTTTCGAGCAGCGTATCCATTACCAATAATGATAACAGGGAAGTACAGGAAGGCCGGTTTAATAACGGCCCTATCTTGGGAGCATTGGTAATGATGCCAATATTTTCGGTGTATAATCCTGACGGAACCTTACAATTGGGCAGAGCTTCTGAACAAACGGATGGTTATGCCTACAGTTTCCAAACAATAGAAAACCCGGTGGCTTTAGCTAAAAAGGTAAACATTACCCGTAAGGGATTGCGGGGTACTTATAATGGAACCGCTACCTATCAAATAGTTCCGGATTTGTCTGCAAAAGTCAACCTGGGCCTGCAAACCTACAATGAGAAATATGATTATTTCTATCCTACTTCGTTGAGCAGTGGTGTAAACCCACCCGGTTCACCGGCAGCTATCGCGGCAGCTCAGGCATCTGCACAAACTATTGCAAGTTTGGATAAGATGGCAGAGTTCACCGTCAATTATAAAAAGCAATTGGGAAGTCATAGGTTGGATGCAATTGCAGGATACACAGCGCAGGAAACGACGACAGATATCATCAGCGTAACAGCTAAAAATTTCAGCAATGATATCATACCGGAAATTACAGCACAGGGCGCAGCGGCAGGTAGTTTTTTATTAAACTCCAATACCGGTAAATCAACTACTACCCTGATATCTTACCTGGGCCGTGTTTTATATTCATACAGTAACCGCTATTTTGCATCGGCCTCCATGCGTGCAGATGGCTCTTCAAGGTTTGGCCCGCAAAACAGGTTTGGTACTTTTCCTTCGGTTGCCGCCGGATGGAATATTTCTAACGAATCTTTTTATCATGACTGGTTAGGAAAAAATTCTACTTTAAAACTTAGGGCAAGCTGGGGCTTAAGTGGTAATAACAATATCGGTAATTACCAGTACCGGCAGTTAATTTCAAGTCCGTCGGGTACCATCATTGGCAACACAATAGCTACCGCTAACTGGGCAGGCAGGATTGCAGATGACCAGCTGGGATGGGAGTCTACTTCTCAATATAATATTGGCGCAGATGTTACACTGTTAAATGGCCGGTTGGGGATTATTGGTAACTATTATATTGGCAAATCCTTCAATCTTTTATACGAAAAAAATATTTCAGCGCTCTCAGGTTCTACCAAAGTATTAACCAATTTACAAAATGCAGATATCCGGAATGCAGGATTTGATTTACAGGTGGATGCAAAAATTATTAACGCCAAAGAGCTTTCGGTTAATTTCAGCGGAAACATTACTGCCAATAAAAATGAAGTAAAAAGCTTAGGAGGCGCAAGTGAATTATACAGTGCCGGTGCCGAAAGGTCGTATACCACTCACGTAACAAGAGAGGGTGATCCGATTGGTATGTTTTATGGATTGCAGGTAGCCGGTATGGTAAGGCAGAGTGATATGGCCAATATTGCGGAGGATGATGCCATCTATAATGCGAACGGAAAATCATTTCCTAAAGGATATGTATTGAAAGGGCCGCCACGTTCTGTAGGTTACTCCAGTACACCACTTAACCCCGGTGATCTTTATTTTAAAGATATGAATAGTGATGGCGTGGTAAACGAAGCAGACAAAGATGTGATTGGAACTCCATATGCAAAGTTTACGTATGGTTTTAATTTGTCAGTCCGGTACAAAATGATTGACCTGAGCACATCGTTCAATGGCTCGCAGGGGAATAAGGTGCTGGATGGCCAAGACTATTATATCAGGAACATGGAAGGTTCGGGTAATCAATACCAGTTGCTAACCCAGCGCTATCGCAGTGAAGCAGAGCCAGGTAACGGTTATGACTACAGGGCTTCGCGGGGTGGTACGCAAAGTAACAGTTCCCGGTTATCAGATTATTATATACAGGATGGGTCATTCTTCCGGTGTACCAATATTACGCTGGGGTTCAATCCTTCATCTGTAGCAGCTATCAAAAAACTGGGTGTAAGCAATATGCGTGTGTTTGCCAGTGTTGACAACGCTTTTACCATTACCAATTACCTGGGTTATAACCCGGAAGTAGATTACAACAATGGCAGTAACCTTACACCAGGTGTTGATTATGGTAAATATCCATTGGCCCGTGCATTTAGTGTGGGGGTTAAAATGGTATTTTAATTTGTTCTAAAATTTTAAACAAACAACAATGAAAAATAAAATATTTATTCCTGTATGTATAGCAGGATGGATGCTGCTGGGGTCGTGCAAGAAGGATTTTTTAAACCAGTCACCCCCTAACTTAATTTCAGTAGAGCAAAATTTTCAAACAGAAAGCGATGTGGCGTTGGCTGTAAATGGAGCCTACCAGGCATTGCGCACCAGCAACTGCATTGGTGAAGGCGCACAAACCTGGACCGATGACCGGTCAGATGACGTGAATACCACGGATAACCAGTCAAACAACGGGGAGCCATTTCAGTTTACTGCTTTTGCACTTTCGCCCAGCAACACTTATTTATACAGCCACTGGACGGCTTTGTATGCGCCCATTTCAAGAGCCAATCTTGTATTGTCGGTGATTGATAAAATCAGCTTTGCATCAGAAGTAACCAAAGAGCAATACAAGGCTGAAATGAAGTTTATCCGGGCATTGATGTATTATAACCTGGTCAGGGAATTTGGAGCGGTACCACTGGCGGCCGAAAATGTGGCTACGCCAGACCAGGCAACCGCACTTACTTTCAGGGCTACCAGGGAAGCAGTATATGTACAGATCATTAAAGATTTAAAAGAAGTTGCAGGTAGTAGCTTACCCGTTATTCAACCCGCCGCTAATAAAGGGAAGGTGTCATTACAGGCAGCCAATGCCTTGCTGGGACAGGCATATTTGACCATGGCTGCATCTGGTGTAGATGCTCCGAATGCCGCTGCAAATTTCAATAACGCAAAAACTTATCTGCTGGCTTGTTACAATCAAAAAACTTTTAACCTGCTATCCGATATTTCGTATGCAGATGTATTTGATGTGTCAAAAAAAACGACCAACCCGGAGATCATCTGGCAGATTGCTTACAAGCAGGGTGATGCTACCTATAGTTCCTCATTGGCCCGTAATAACCAGGCAAAAGGCGAAACCATTAATTCACAATTCAACTCTACCGGCGCCGGTGGCACGCTTTCGGCCGACCTTGTGAAGGAATATGAAACAGGAGATATCCGTACCAGCTTTTCTTTTAAGTATGCCGCAAACACATCTGTTAAGGATTATTTTATCACCAAGTTCAGGGATGTGAGCGCCGGAGCAGGTACCCTTGGTTATGGAGGCAACGATTTCCCCATCATTCGTTATGCGGATGTGATATTGAACATTGCAGAGGCTTACTTGAACCTGGGTGATAATGCCAATGCCATTATTTACCTCGATATGGTTCGTTCCAGGGCTGGGATGCCTGGTTATGCTACCATGTTAAACGATAGAACCTATGCCGTAAAATATCCCACTTTAAAACTCGCTATTCTTCATGAAAGGAGGGTTGAACTGGCTTTTGAACATCACCGCTGGCATGATTTAACCAGGTTTTTCAATCCTGCCGAACTGGTAGCTTATTTTAAATCAAAGTCACAGGCAGATTATAATAATTCACCATTGACAAATATTTCCAGCAAGGATTATTATTTCCCCATCCCATTAAATGAAACAAAACTGGATCCGGTAAAGATGAATCAGAACCCGGGCTACTGATTTGATTTGCGTGGATTGGGGTTAATTTATCCTGATAAAAATTGAAAGTAAATAAGGCTTTTAATATATCCTGTTACCATAAATATATGTCCAAATGTGGTCCGTAAAAGGATTTGCATTTGGCTTTTTTTTTGATGCCAATTTTCGCTGTCGTTCCATTCTTTCTTAAAATTGCGAATAGTGGATAAATTATATTTTAGATATTTACTCCTGGCGTATATTCCTGTGTTGGAAGCTGAAAGGGTAAAATTATTTTGCAATATAATGTATGGTAAGGTACACTACCTCTAGCCGGTCGTGCTTAAACCTATGTCCGGGGAACGGGTTGGCGTTCACCCACCCATTATCAATAGCAGTGTTGGTAACCGACTTCAATTTCTGTATCACCTTGTTCAGCGTTACCAGTTTCATGGCTTTCTCCGTCTTGAGATAGCTTTCAAGATTCTGCAGGAAGATGATGTTGAGTTTGGAGAGTGCAATGTCTTCCACCTTGTACTCGTGTTGCTGGAAACCCCTGACGGCGTTTTACATCTGTACAAATTTCTGTAGGGACGAGGCTTTGTAATCTATGCCTTCCAGTCTTTTCACGGCTCGGTACCGGTGATGGTATACTTCCATCAATGTACGGCAGCCTGCTTTGCTTGTTCCTTGCACCCTGCTGATGATGTCTTCCACTTCAAAGGGTTCGGCAAGTTTGAGCAAGTCCGCCTCCCCCTTGTAGATCTTTTGTACAAGCAGCAGGATTTGCTGGTTAACCGATTCGGCCTTGGATGACCTGCCCTTCGCTTGTTGTTTGGATTGCTCCCAGATGTCTCGTGATACGGTACACCCGATCATAAAGCTCTTCTGCTTTTGTTTGTACGTGAGCCGGCAGTACACCGGTGCTTCACCCTTTGTGTTCTTCCGTGACCGGATGGCCATGAAGAGGATGCTGAGTTGTGTTGTCATTTCGCAATGGTTTATAACGTGATAGATTGCTACAACGGAGTGATGGAATAGTACAAGGAGCAGGCACTCCTGGAAAGGGCAGAAAGCACCTCGGGAAGCACCTATGGGAGGTGGCTAAATGTAAGAAGCGGATCCCGACCAAAGTCAAAATCCGCTTCTGTGTTGCGTTTCGGGAGACGTGTTGCTCCTGTTTGTGAACTGGCTGGGACTCGAACTATTTTGTAGAATCATTGCCTGTATTGAGTTGCAGAATGTGGCATATTTTGAACTCCCGTAACACTCACATTTCATTTATCCACATTTATTGAAAATTGTTTGATCTCATACTTTATCCATGCCTTTGATAGGGATGTGACCAGGCTTTTGATGAGAGGATAACAAAAGCCAAAATTCCGTATTCATTGTAATAATAAAGTCAACCTTTCCTTTTACTATGCAAAACTTTGAGTTTGAGGCAAACAATAGAAAGAATGACTAAGGGTTAAGATATTTCATTGTTGAGTAGTTATTTGTAAGGGTAAGTATACCAATCTAAAATTTAACTGAAGCTTTATTTTATCTTGTTGAATAATGCGACCCACTTATTCACAAGGTCATCAGTTAATTTGGAGGCTATCCTGTCAAATATTTTTTGAAACTCTTTGGCAATTTCAACTTTCCAACCTAAACCTAACACATATCCATTTTTCGTAGCAAAACTGTTCATCTGATCTACTATCGGTTTGTCACGATCATATATGTATTCAAAATCATCAGTAGAATCCCCCCTGTATTTTTTTGAAAAGACTTTTGCAAGTTCTTCTACCGGCATTAGGTCCTCAATTTCATAATCTCCTTCACCTAACACATCAGATACAGGAATTAATTTATCTACCTCTATTTTATACAATCCTTTTTTAAGTAACTCTAACATATCCCGTCCTGCTTTATCTGCGTCAAGGATAACAGAAGGCAATTCATTCTCTCTGCCTAATAATATCTTTATTACTGGAGACATACCTTTAACTCCACCTGTAGGAATAAATACCAGTTCCTTCCGAGGTGAAAATTTGGAACTCCCTATCAAATAATTTTTTACTATTTGTAAATAGATTTGGTCTGAAGGTCCTTCCACTAGCAAGGGGGTGCAACCCAGTAATAAAGTGTCGGAAATAGTTAAACCGATAGCGGCGTGAATAGGATAAATTGATTTTTCAGCCACTTTCTCATTTTTCCGAAGATCCCCTGAAATAATAGAACTTCCGTCATCGCCTATATACAACGCCTTTACATCACCTAGATTATTCGGGTTTACAAGGAAAGGGCTATGGGTAGTATATAATAATTGGTTTTCAACTGATAGCGACTCAAAAAAGTTAATTAGGTCAAATTGCGCCAAAGGATGTAATGACAGGCCGGGTTCATCCAACAAAAGAACACAGTTGGAATGTGCATCTTGGCTTTCAACAAGGAAAACTAAAAAGAAACTGAAGAACCATTGCAGCCCTCCTCCTTCCTTCAAGTTCAATTTCTTCCGTTCTTAGTTCATCGCTTACCCAAATACGGAAATGATTTCCATCTGCCTGAAACCTAAAACGATAATTACCTTGTTTCCACCAAGATTTAAATTGATCGGTAAGTTTATTGGAAGCTGACTGAAGCAAAATTTCCCTTTTTTTCTTTTTATCTTTTTCGACCTCAATATCAGTCTCAGTGATACTTGCAGAAGAAGACTCTTTACCTAAATCTAATATTTCAGCCGGCGAAAGCCTAACAAATTCAAATAACACTTTGAGGCTTCTGACTTTTGCCCGCTCACGCTCGCCAAGATCTGTCCTTTCAATATTCTGAATAACATGTGGCAAATAAATTTCAGAATCTAAATTCCCATAATCAGAGTAATAGACAAAAGTAGGTAAGGCGGCTTTTATTATTTTCACACAATCGGGTGAACACCTTATTCCATTATCCTCAAAAACACCCTGTAGTTTTTTAAAAACAGGTTTGAGATTATCAGTAAAAAAAGTATTGATATTAATCTTCCTTTTATAATTATCTACTAGAAAAATATCTAATTTATCCTCAATTTCCAATACCTCGGCTTTCGAAAATGATTGCTTGGTTTCAACTTCAGCAATAAGCTTAATAAGAAATTTATTGATATTTCCCATTGTCTCTTCTTCTTCTTTGCTGCTTAAATCCGACTTGTTAAATTTCAAATGGAACTCCTTTAAACAGTCCTGTATTTCTGAACCTGGCAAGGCATCTAATTTAGACAAAGGAAATTCATAAGTGAAAGTGCCGTTATATTTCCTTGAAACCCTTACTACTTTTAGAAGGGCTTTATGGAAATTTAATATGGCAGATAATCCTATTGAATCAGCTTCAATAAGCTCGAAATCTGCTGAAATAAACACCTCACCCCCCTTAGTGCCAGCGTAGTCCACATAACTCTTCCTTGGATAATCAATAAGCGGATCAATTGCTTCATTGTTCGCCGGATTTAATTTCCAGAGCGCTATTAGCATATTTGTTTTTCCTGATTCATTAGTACCCACCATACAGGTTAAAGCATTTGTATCAATCCAGCCTGATTCTTTAATTGACCGGAAATTAGTTACGCGGAATTGTAAAAGTTTTGCGTTCATATGTTGCAAGTATTACTTAATTGACTTGAATTCCTTGTTGTATTAGGGAAATATTACAAACATAATAAATAAATCAAGAGAACAGACTTAAATCAAGTCCTAATATATTATATAACAGCTCATTGTAAAATGGCCTGCCACCCCGGCTTCATATCTGATAAATTTGAGATACTAATAATATCATCAAAGAAAAAACGGCAAAATTATAACCAGTTATAATAGTTATTTAACTTTTTGGGCAAGATTAACATGACTCGCAAAATGAGGAAATACCTTGCTGTGGGCAGCAGAATTTTGATTTTTTTACGGGCTTTTTGGTTTAACTGATGCCGATTATAAAATGTATGTTACTAAACCTAATTATTAAGAAAACTCGTTACGTTTTCGGGCTTTAAACCCGTGAATTCGCAAAATTCATAGATGGTGATAAACGTTCCAGTTTCTTTATTATATTTCTTTCGGATTTTGGCAATAAGCTTCCTAGCCGCTCTCTCTTTACGACCTGTGATATTGGTTATGTCTTTCGCATAAATCACTATGCGATTTGGGATCGTTTGCTGCATAAACCTGCACGTTCGGAACGCCTGCTTTAGCTGGTGAATTATTCATTTTAACATTGTGGTGATAAATGCAAAACTAGAAAAGTTTCTCGTATAACAGTGAGGCTTAGCTGTAATTGCAAATTCATTCATCTTTTAAATTTTATGAAAAATGGCAAGGCAAAAAGGCATCATTAAACTGAAAGGTACTATCGGGGATATTACCTTTTACAAATCGCAGGACGGGTACCTGGCCCGGGAGAAAGGTGGCGTGGATGCCGACCGTATTGCGAATGATTCAAACTTTCAACGTACCAGGGAGAATGGGGAGGAGTTTGGTACCGCGGGTAAGGCTGGTAAAATGCTGCGTACTTCTTTGAGGGCGCTGTTGCAGAATGTTTCAGATGGCCGCATGGTGGGCAGGCTTACCCAGGAAATGGTGAAGGTGCTGCAGGCAGATACCACCAGCGTGCGGGGTAAACGCAATGTGATTGACGGGGAAGCGGAGTTGCTGGAGGGATTTGAGTTTAATATCCGCAGTAAACTCGGCACTACACTGTTTGCTCCGTTTACTTCTGCAATTGACCGGGTGACCGGAAAACTGACCGTGGATATTCCATCCTTCATTCCTCTGAACATGGTGGCCGCACCCGGGGGCAGTACTCATTTCAAAATCATTTCTGCCGGCTCTGCGGTGGATTTTGAAAATGAAACCTTTGAAGTGAATACCACCGAGACTGCACAAATTGCGTGGGATCCTACCGCAACTGCAGTCATCAATCTTGAAAACACGGTGACTGCAAACAGTACCCATCCGCTTTTCCTGGCATTGGGTATTGAGTTTTACCAGGATGTAAATGGTGTAAAATATCCTTTGAAGAACGGATCGTATAACGCCCTGTCTTTGGTAAAAGTGAATGGTGTTTAAACCTTCCCAGGTTCATTTTTAAGAAGTTTAGCCGAATGGGAATTCATTATGGACCGGTAGACTAAGAAATAATTTTTTTAACCTTAAAAAACTAAACATGAGTCAGTGGGAAATTATTACCGCGTTATTTACCCAGGTGTTTTTATAATATCCTGGATGAACGAAACAATTTTTTAAAATCATTCAACTATTGTCACATGCAAACACAATGGGATTTATTTATTGAATTAACGGGGGTGGGCTGGAGAACCAATGTATGAAACTGGAACTGGTGAGGACCTATTTACCTGGAGGTACCAATGGGATATTACAACTGGATGGTTTGGCGCTCTGCCATACCATTGAGTTGCCCTGGAAAGAAAACAACCCGGGCATTTCATGTATCCCGGAGGGTGAGTACCAACTGGTGAGGCGATACAGCAAGAAATTTGGCGAGCATTTATTGGTGAAGGGAGTAGTAAACAGGAGCCTGATCCTGGTACATCCTGCCAACAATGCCATGAAGGAACTGAGGGGCTGTATCGCCCCGGTTTCAACATTGACAGGTGCAGGAAAAGGCATTCAATCGAGGGTTGTCTTTTTAAAGCTGGTGAGACTGGTTTACAAGGCACTCGACCGGAAGGAAACTATTTTGCTAAACATTACTTCATCCTGGCAATCTAAATAATCGAACATCAAATTGTTTTGGCAATGCAGGCTGCAGTAATTAAATCATTGTATTATGAAAGAAATTATAAAAAGGGCCAAGGCCCCTACCCCACTTTTCTTTAAGCAATTAAGAAATATTAGTTTGATAATTGCCACCCTGGGTACTACAATTGCTACTGCCCCGGTGGCTCTGCCGATAGTGGTTACTAAAATTGCCGCATACCTTGCACTGGCCGGAGGGGTTGCCGGTGCGGTGAGTCAAACGGCTGTGGAGGGAGAATAAATGGAACAGCATTATTTTGACAATACCACCAAGGCCGGAACCGTTACCGGAACCCTGCTCACGATAATTGCAAATATCAACAGCGCTGACCTGGTTAAAACCATGTTGCTTGCTGCAATTGGTGCAGTGGTTAGTTTTATAGTCACGCTGTTATTGAAAGCTTTGATTAAGCGATTTAAAAAGTAGTCATACCGATTGTTGTGGTGATATTCGGGTGCGTTGCAAAGTCCAGGTTTACCTGGGCTTTTTTTTGTTGCTGAGAATCTGTGACACAAATAAAAATAAAATTAAGGCGGGTATGCCCCACTGGGAGGCATACCCGAAAAAAACACTACCCTAAAATGGCAGTGCTGCTAACTGGCGACGACCTGATGGGTAACACCAGATATACCAACCAGAAGCCTTAAGATGATACACTGCAGTACCTGGTAAAGGATGATAATAAACCTTGCGGCGCTGAAAATGCCTGCTGAACGCAAATGATGGAACGGGAGGCACTGAAAAGGTACTGCTGCTGAATGGACAAACTGCCAAACGCCGACTGGTAATGATACGAAGTTGCTTTTGCATAATGTGAGTTTTTAGAAGCTTCTCACAACGAAGGCGATAAAAAAACCAAAAGGAAACGGAATAAATGATGGCCCTGTGCGGCTGGTCAGTCCCGCCTCTGTGAGTCGGGCAGGGTTTATGCCGTAGTCTTTTGGTTTTTTTTCCAGGGTCTGTGCTGTTGGCCGCCGAAGTTATTTTTGCTTTCTAAAAACCACTTAGGCAAAATAGAGCCCCAGCCCCTGAAGGGGAGTAAGAAACAGTCTGCAATTTTGGGTGTAGTTTTCGGTCAGGAGGTTAAAAAAGAAGTCTTGGTTAAGTGACGGCTTAATTTATCAACCGGGTGAAAAATGAGGGGTTTGATTTGTGGTTCC